>NZ_JBZXVU010000050.1:0-8775 GCF_058892565.1 Hirschia sp.
TCATGATGGCAGGTTTGCAAGGCTCTGGTAAAACGACCACAACAGGCAAACTTGCTCGACGCCTGAAAAATCATGACCGTAAAAAGGTTTTGATGGCATCTTTGGATGTGTATCGTCCCGCTGCGATGCATCAGCTGAAGGTTTTAGGTGAGCAGATCGAAGTCGATACGCTGCCTATCACTGATGGCCAAATGCCGGTCGATATCGCCAAGCGCGCTGTCAATGCAGCCAAGCTTGGTGGCTATGATGTTGTTATCCTTGATACGGCTGGTCGCACAACGCTTGACGAGCAAATGATGGGTGAGGCTGCGCAAGTTGCTGAAGTCGCCAACCCAGCTGAAACAATTCTCGTTGCCGATGCACTAACGGGGCAGGATGCTGTTGAGACTGCGCGTCGCTTTAACGACCGTTTGAAGCTGACGGGGCTTATCTTAACACGTATGGATGGTGATGGGCGCGGCGGTGCGGCTCTCTCTATGCGTGCCGTAACAGGTTTGCCGATCAAGTTTCTTGGAACAGGTGAGAAATCTGACGGGTTAGAAGTTTTTGATGCGCGCCGTATTGCTGGCCGTATTCTTGGTCAGGGTGATGTTGTTTCCCTCGTGGAGCGCGCCGCCGCTGAACTGGACGAAGAAAAAACCAAACGCATGGCCGAGAAAATGGCCAAAGGTGTTTTCGATCTAGAAGATATGGCCGAGCAATTTCGTCAGCTACAACGCATGGGCGGCCTAGGCGGCATTATGGGTATGATGCCCGGTGCCAAAAAAGCCAAAGCAGCTATGGATTCTCAAGGCCTTGATGACAAAGTGATCAAGCGTCAAGAAGCAATAATTCTGTCTATGACCCCTAAAGAGCGCGCAAAGCCAGCACTTTTAAATGCCTCACGTAAGAAACGTGTGGCTGCTGGTGCCGGTGTGCATGTCTCCGAAGTCAATAAAGTTCTCAAAATGCACAAGCAAATGGCTGGCATGATGAAGAAAATGGGCAAGGGCGGCATGAAGCAAATGGCAAAAGCCATGGGCGCTATGGGCCAAGGCGGTGTGCCGGGTGGTCAAGCGATGGATTCAGCAGCATTGCAAGACATGGCTGGTAAAATGGGTAGTGGTCTGCCTGGCCTAGGTGGTCCGGGTGGTATGCCGGGCGGTATGGGTGGTTTACCCGGTCTTGGCGGTCCTCGCGGGGGCAAGAAGAAGTAATGACCCAATTTCTTTGTCAGAAATGCCAGCATGATTTGGGCGGTGCTGCTCTCAAGGGTAAGTGCCCTAAATGCGGTGCGAGTTTTAAAGCAAAATTGTCGTCTAAGATTGTCATTTTTGGTTCGATATTCTTGGGCTTTATGTTTGGTCCAATGGTGATCACGCCTTTGGCTATGCGCAACGGCGTTGATCCCCAATCTTTAGCTGGAATGGCGATTGGTATCATGGGCTCAATCACTGCGGTTCTCGTCTTGGGTTCCTTTGCATTGAGAGCGCTGAAACATGATTGGGAGGGCGGTAATGTCTGAAGAAAAGCAGGTTAATGCCCCTCAAGAATTGTTGAAATTGCGGGCATCCATCGACAATATCGACAATGCTGTCATCCATATGCTGGCCGAGCGTTTTAAATGTACGCAGGCGGTTGGAAAGTTAAAAGCCGACCATGATCTGCCACCATCTGATAAGGCCCGTGAAGCGGCACAGATAGAGCGTTTACGTCAAATGGCAAAGGATGCGGATCTTGATCCCGAATTTGCTGAAAAGTTTCTAAATTTCATCGTGACGGAAGTGATCCGTCACCACGAACAGTTTCGCAAATAGCGAACAAAAATCGGTCAATTCTTGACCACATATATTGCCAAATTAGGAGATAACTTATGGCTCTAAAAATTCGTCTTGCCCGTGGTGGTACTAAAAAACGTCCTTACTACCGCATCGTTGTTGCTGACTCACGTATGCCACGTGATGGTCGTTTCATCGAAAAAGTAGGTCACTACAACCCACTTCTTTCTAAAGATGATGAAGGTCGCGTTGGTTTTGATGCAGACAAAATCAAAGAATGGTTGGCTAAAGGTGCTCAACCGACTGATCGTGTAGCACGTTTTATCTCTGAAGCTGGTCTTGTTGAGTGGAAACACGGAAACAACCCAAACAAAGCGAAACCTGGTCAAAAAGCTCAGGAACGTATTGAAGAGAAAAAAGAAAAAGAAGAAGCACGTAAAGCTGCTGAAGAAGAAGCTAAAGAAGCAGCAAAAGAGGCCGCTAAGGCTGCTAAAGAAGCGGCTAAAGCAGCTGCTGAGGCTCCTGCAGAAGAAGCACCTTCTGAAGAAGCTGCATCTGAATAAATTACACTGGAATAGCCCTGCTATTTTTTAGATCGGGCTTATTTTTGAACACCTATTTGGCACTATGCTCCTCTTTTCCTTTTTGCGGAAAGAGGAGCATTTAGTTGATTGGAATACTTAATGGATTTGAACATCCGCGAAGCTCAACTTGAAGATATCGACTGGATTGTTGATTTAAACCAAGCAAATGTGCCAGCCGTCGGTTCACTGACGCGAGAAGACTATGTCGATTTAGAACCAAAATGCCATGCCGTGCTGCTTGCTGAAGATGAAACAGGTGAGCGTCTTGGTTTTGTTGTTTTGATGGTGAGAGGTCGCGATTATGCGAGCGCGAACTATCAGTGGTTTGAAAAAACGCTTGATAATTTCCTCTATGTTGACCGTATCGCTGTTGCTGAAAAAGGTCGCGGAAAAGGTGTGGGGCTAGCGCTATATTCAGAAGCGTTGGATATGGCAGAAGCACAAGGTGCCGAAAAACTTGCGGCGGAAGTCAACATCAAGCCGATGAATGAGATCTCACTCAATTTTCACAAAAAACTTGGATTTGAAGAAATTGGTGAGTTAAATCACCCAGACCAAGGTAAGACAGTTGTGATGCTAACGCGTTCAACTTTGAATCCGGAAAAATAATCTCAATGCGTGATGAACAGTCTAAAGCAAGTTTGGATCTTGTCGTTGTCGCCCAAATAGGCGGTGCGCATGGTGTGCGCGGTCATGTGCGTGTGCGTTCCTTCACTGTTGTCGCGGAAGATTGTTTTGCATATGGGCCATTGCTTGATGAGAATGGCGATGTGATTTTTACAGCTAAAAGCTATCAGGAAAATAAGGATGGCTTTGTCGTTTGGCCTGTAGAAAATCGTCAACGTGAAGAATGGATGGCGATGAAAGGCGTGCTGCTACATGTGCCACGTAATGCTTTGCCAGAGCCAGAAGAAGATGAATTTTACTTTGAAGATCTAATCGGCTGTAAAGTTGTGCATGAAGATGGCCGTGAGCTGGGTCAGGTGCTGAATGTACATAATTTCGGTGCGGATGATTTGTTAGAGCTAAAAAGTCCGCATGGTACGGATTATATGCTGCCATTCACGCTTGAAATTATTCCCAAGGTAGATGTCAAAGCTCAATTGCTGACGGCGAAACCAGAAGAGCAATATCTGCCCGATGCTCTTCGCATTGATGAGCCAGATGACGAAGAAGCTGACTCATCTGAAGACTAATTTAACGACAATTTTTATTTGGTTTTAAAAAACGGAAATATAATACTGAGTGCTTTTCGCGACTGTTGATTAGATTTTTGCGAATAGCGCCGCCGGGCGTTTTGTCTATTTGCTGGATGCCTAGTTCTTCGTTCAGATATTTTGCGAGATTGTTTGGCATTTTTGCGTCTTCATCTCTCCAGACAGCTAAACAGGCACCTTTACCAGTCGCAGCCGGAAAAGCACTAACGTGATAGTGTGCGTCTAATATGCGTGCATTTGGGAATTGTGTGCGTAAATTACCTGTGAGATGGGGATCTGCACCTATAATTGTGCCGTTTGCAAACCCTTCCATTGAGAGGTTTTGTGCAAATTCATCTATTGGCAAATATGTATGACAGCGCGCTTCTGTGCAGCTCATTATATCTTCGCTCCAATCAATAAAGCGGGCGATCGGAACGATGATAATCGAGATGAGTATAATAGCTGCCAAAGCTCTCATTGCGATAAAATAAGGGCCAGAACGTTGAACTTGAAAGAACAACCAGATTGGAAGAGCAAAAAATACAGGCAACATCCAGATCGTCACGAGCGTATGGCCCGTTATAATTGTTATGATGCTGAGGAAGGCAATGGATAGTCTCAATGTATAAGAAAATAGGCGACGCCAAGTGCGCTCAAATGGACCTTCGTCAACTTCCCGTTTGGGGAAGAATGGGTAAATGAAAGCAAACCACATCGGCCAGAACAGCAATAGGAAAATCACACCTAATGGCATGATGTATTCTACCATTGCGAAGAATAATGCCCGCAATGCTAAGCCACGGCTTAGCACTAGGTCTTTAATGCCTTCTTGCGTGGTGAAGGTAACGTTTTCACCCAAGCCAAAATCCGCAGCATTGAGAGAATTGGCAGGACCTCCATCTTGCAGCAGCCACATAGCATGGCATGCAAATACCGCTATGGTGAAGGCAAGAGTGACGCCGACATGAACCCATGTAATTGCAGGAGGTGATAGTCTATCGCCATTTGCATCATAATGAGGTCTTGTAAGTGATTTCATGCCCATCGCTGCACAAATCAGGCTAAGGGGAAACAAGATCAGATGTAAGTGGCTGAGCAAGCTTAGGCCGACAGAAATTCCAAAAGCAATCCACCATGCATATCCCTTGCTCGTGAGTGATTTTGTCAGACAAAAAAGAGAGATGGAAAGTAGAGTGAAATCTAATACTTGCGGGATCTGGTCTTCATGATTGCTCCACCCCACCATGAAAACGAGCGCCCAGCTGCCTGTGGCTGCTGCGGCTAGATCTAATCGACGATGAAGTAGTCCTGAAAAATCCATCCATTCAAATATGGTCAGCATTGATTTGTAATAAGCGCAGAGGCCTAATGTCATTAGCGCGTATTTTAAAATTGCGATGGAATATAGATTAACGCCAATTGTATTTTTTAGGCCGGCGAACATCCAAGACAAAAGCGGAGGGTGGTCAGTACCATACCCCAAGCTGAAAGACTGACCGAGTAGCGCAAATTGGGCTTCATCTATTGTCAGAATAGGTGAGGTAAAGATGCGAATGAGACAATGGAGGATACAATATCCGAGTATTGCACCATATATGAGGCGTTCTTTGGGAAAGCGTCCGTAATTGGCGGACCGTACAGGATCATTTTCGCTGTTTTGAGGGTCAAAACTCACTTCAGTCGAAGAATAGTGTTCCACTGGAATGCCTGCTTATCTATTTGCCCGAGGATCATTCCATTCAGCAGCGACGCCTTGGCCACCACGGCGCACTAACCAAATCATGCCCAATAAATCTACGATTCCTGCACCCAATCGTGAGATAAATCCGTATTTTGAGCTGCCATGCCAGCGTTCACGGTCATTTACATATTCTTCCTGCACATCCCAACCTGCGCGTTTTATTAGTGCTGGAAAAAACCTATGCATACTTGCGAAATAAGGTAGGTCTCTGAATGCGGTTGTGCGGATGAGTTTGAAGCCGCATCCTGTATCTTTAGCATCATCTTTTAGGCAAAAGCGACGTACACCATTTGCCACACGTGATTGCAGCCATTTAAATCCACTGTCATTTCGGCTGGTTCGGCGGCCTGCGATAATTCCCAGTAAAGCAGGGGCACCAGGTACGATTATTTCATTCCAGATGCGACGCGTGTCCGCGGGGTCATTTTGACCATCTCCATCTAGTAATTGCACCCAATCGCCTGTGACAGATTTTAAACCCGTAAATAGAGCGGCTGACTTTCCGCTTCTTGCGACGTGAGTAAGCACGGTAACTGTATCAGGATATTTTTCTTTTGCTTGTGCTAGTTCTTCACCAGTCGTGTCTGCAGATGCATCATTGACGCATATGACTTCAAATGAAATGCCGCCTAAAACTGTGTGCACCTCTTCTAGAAGAGGCGCGATATTCCCAGCTTCATTAAAAAAGGGAATGAGAACTGACAGTTTCAGATTAGATGAAGCCACAATGAACCATAATTTACTGCACGGATAGAGAAGTCCGTTTGTGGAATCATTAGCACAATTCACTATTGCTGAAAGGGATGTGAGGTTACAATTTGAGCGGTTTGATCAAGAAAAATATATATTTGAAGTGTTTCCAGCCTTATTCCTTCATTTCCTTACTTGGTCAAAGGTGGACGTGATGGATATCAGAAGGCTGCGCATATTGAATTGATGTTGGATGTTGGTGATGACAAGTCAGCCCGTACTTCATTTAAGAGGCTTTCAAGAGAAACCCCTTCAAAATTTTCAGCAGAAGAGGATTCGCCTATGTGGAGCGCGATTATCTTACCTGTTGTGAGATTGAAAACAGGAGCACCCGTTTCGGGTGTGATCGTGCCGCGCTTATAGATGACATGGCTGCGACCTGTTTCACTCTGTAAATTCGAGATTTCTATTGTCGCATATCCTAAATTACTTGGAATCGAAAAATCCTGATTTTGCTGAATGGTCGGTGCAAGTGAAAATATACCAATTGGTTCAAATTGTGTATTTAAGTCCTCTGCTTGCGCTCGTCCCAGTGATTTTATGCGGGTAAATTTCTGACAATCAATATCGCTGATGGATATCGCTCGAGCACCTGTGGGGAGTGTGTCTGGAATTTGATGCAGGCTAAAAGCTGGGCGATCCCCATTTTTAAGTTGTGATTGCCAAGCAGTACCCATGGCTTGTATTTGTTTTGAGCCATGTAATGCTGGAAGTTGAATGTCATAACTTTCATTGGATGATGGCTGAACCACAGCTAGTAAGACACGCTCGCTCGTTCGATTTGCAACAAAATGGAAATTGGCATTGTCATTTACTGTCGGTGCTTGTGGAGAATTAGAAGCGAGTAAACCATCATTGATTGGTGAGTCAGCTAGGTTGAATGTCGGCGTAAGAATGTAATTTTTATCGCGGTAGGCTTCGCCCAGCAATTCTCCAGCGATGATGAGACCTGTATACTGAGTTTCATGCGGGATTGATGATTGTTCCGTTGGAAACTGTATGCGAGCGACTGACCCTGCATGGCTGGATGCGCGGGGGTACCAACCTGAAATATGTGTTAAAACACCGTCTGTATTTGATGAAGGCGCTAGTCTCATGTCTGCATAAAGGCGGGTTTGAATAGCTTCAAGCTGGTTGTTGAGTTGCGTTGTGGACGATAATTTTTCTGATAGCTCAAAGTTTAGTTTTTTTGTTTCTTGCCAGCTAACCCCAAAATACGCGCACGCGCATATGCCTGCGGCTATTAAGGTTAAGCCGAATTTTCCAAAACCAGCGCGTTGTTTCTTTTCTGATTTGCTTTTGTAAGCGGCTAAACTCGCATTAATAAATGCATCTTGCAGTTTTGTGATGTGCGATGAAGTTTGAGGTTTGTTCGCCCGCCAAGACATTGCGCGATCCAGTTCGCGTCCAAAAAGCAAAAGTGAATGCGCTTTACCGTGATTTAGCCATTTAATCGCGCTTTTGGATAAGCGAGTATGTTCTTGAACCCATGAATGGTTCGTCTTTAGCTTGGCAACAAGGGTAGCGAGGTTTTGTGCAAAACTCGTGTCGCCTTGAAAGGAGACATACGGTAATTGCAGCATTGCTTCAGGGGCATCACCAGATGATATCGGCTTGATCGGTATGAGATATAGGCGCTTGCCCATATTGTATGCGTCTTCAAGTTCGGATGTGGCTTTGGAATCGTTCAAAGCGTCCGGAGTCAGTATGAAAAGAACGGTATCTGATGTGGCAATACGATCTTCGATTTCTAATTTTGGCGGTGCGGGAAGAGAAGCAGGGTTAAAGGATGTGATGACTTCGAAGCCGCATGTGGTTAATCCAGTCAGCAGTTCGTTCGCAAAACTGAGATCAGCTTGCGCGCAACATATGTAAACGCGTAATGCGTTGCTGGGAGTGTCGATCATATCCCCCCCAATTGCCCCTGTTAAACTTGATTTCTGTGCGTGATACTCAATAACCGTAAATCGTATTTATAATAAAGACAATGAATTAGAGCTGGAAGTTAATGTGACTATTGCGCAATTTCTTATCCACGTCATTCATTGGTAATTGGCCGGACTATACAGCAATCCTGTATATTCTATAGGCTATTCACCTAATGTGAGAATCGATGTGCCGATACGTTATTTTTAAGCGAATACGTGTTTCCGATTTTAATGGGGTTGATTGCGCATATAACAGGCTGCACATAGGTGCAGTTATCAACGAAGAGACAATTATGCGTTTTGATCTAACCTTTCTAACTCTTTTTCCTGATGCTTTTCCGGGAATGCTGGATGTCTCAATTATCGGTCGTGCAAAAGAACAGGGTATCTGGTCTTGCGAGACTATTGATCTGCGAGCTTTTGGGGAAGGTAAACATAGGCAGGTTGATGATACGCCGGCCGGTGGCGGGGCTGGCATGGTCATACGCCCCGATATTATGGCGCAAGCTATCGATTCTGTTGATCTTAAAGATCGACCCTTAATTTACATGTCGCCGCGTGGGAAAACATTGGATCAACAAAAGGTACGTGAGCTTGCGGATGGACCTGGTATGGTCATTTTATGTGGTCGTTTTGAGGGGCTGGATCAGCGCGTTATAGACGAATATGACATTGAAGAAATTTCGATCGGTGACTTTATATTGGCTGGTGGTGAAGTTGCTGCTCAAGTTATGTCAGAGGCCTGTATTCGTCTTTTGCCGGAAGTTGCAGGCAATGAAGAGAGCTTAGAGCAAGAAAGTTTTGAAACTGGATTGC
>NZ_JBZXVU010000051.1:0-10081 GCF_058892565.1 Hirschia sp.
GAGGTAGGTCTTTGATATTGCCTACTTTTCCAAATAATGCGTCTCTTGGGTCTTCGCGCGGTAGATAGCATCCCATTTGCAATCCGTCTGGGAGGACTGTTGGTACATCTTTGAGAGAATGAACCACAATATCGATGCGTCCAGATAATTGCGCGATGTCCAGCTCTCTTGTGAATAGGCCTTTGCCGCCAGCATCTTGTAAGCGTTTATCTAATAATTGGTCGCCGGAAGTAGTGAAAGTGTGGATCTCAATTTCGACCTTATCCCCGACAATTTCTTTAAAACGAGCCGCAAAATCTTCAGCTTGCTGTATAGCAAGTGGCGATCCACGTGCACCAATTTTGACAATCTGTGTTGAATTGGTGAGGGGTTTTGCTTGAGTTTGTGTCGAGTTTTTGTTGCTCACGTCCCGAGTCTCTCCAGTTTTTGTATAAATTTCGTGCTCAAACGACATCATTCACTTGGTATTGTGACTAATGGGGAGTACAAGCGCGCCCATCATGACGCAAGATAAACAAACATCTTCTAAACCTTCTATAATATTGGGGCTTGAATCAAGCTGCGACGAAACCGCCGCTGCTTTAGTGCGACGCTGCAATGATGGAAGTGTTGAAGTTCTTTCAGAACGCATCGCAAGCCAAGATGACAAGCATGCAGCTTTTGGCGGAGTCGTTCCAGAAATTGCAGCGCGTGCCCATGTTGAGCGCATGGATGGTCTGGTCAAAGAAGTGATGTCGGAAGCGAACATTGGCTGGAAAGATATTGGCGGTGTTGCCACGACTTCGGGACCGGGACTTATTGGCGGCGTACTTGTGGGGTTGATGACGGGCAAAGCAATATCGCTTGCGCATGATATTCCATTCATGGCGGTCAATCATCTTGAAGGCCATGCTTTGTCGCCGCGTTTGACGGGGCAGATCAATTTTCCATATCTATTGTTATTGGTATCGGGTGGGCATTGCCAATTTTTGATGGTCAAAAATTTAGGTGAGTATGAGCGCCTTGGATCAACGATTGATGATGCACCCGGTGAAGCGTTTGATAAAACGGCTAAACTTATGGGGCTTGGATTTCCCGGTGGGCCAGCGGTTGAGCGCTGGGCGAAAGATGGAAATGAGAATGCGGTGGAGCTTCCGCGTCCTTTGCTCAATCGTAAAGACACGCTTGATATGTCCTTTGCTGGTCTTAAAACAGCTGTACGTCGCGCGATTGAGTTAGAGCCGCTATCTGATACGCGAAAAGCGAATATAAGCGCGAGTTTTCAACATGCTGTGGCGGACATTCTTTCCAAGCGCACATCGCAAGCTATGAATCTGTTTAAGGAACGCGTTGACACGTCCAATCTACAGTTTGTGATTGCTGGCGGCGTTGCAGCCAATAAGACAATACGCGCGCGATTGGAAAGCGTGGCTGAGGATGCGGGATTTAATTTTGCCGTGCCACCTATGAAATGGTGCACTGATAATGCGGCAATGATCGCGCTTGTTGGCCTAGAGAAATTCGAGCGAGATGCATTTGATGATCTGGATGTGAGTGCGCGGGCGCGTTGGCCTTTAGATAGCGATGCGGCGAGCCAAAAACCTGCTTATGGCGGAGGCCGTAGGGGGGCGAAGGCATGAAGAATGTGAACGGCTAAGGTGTTTTTAGCTTGTTTCCATGCTTAAGGTCATTAAAAATCGAGATAATAAAAACGATTGAGTCGTATAACATCGCCAAGCGGTGTGAAGAGGAGGTTTTGTGAGTTTTCAAACTATCGGCGTTATCGGTGCGGGGGCATGGGGAACAGCTCTGGCGATTAATGCGCAGCGCGCTGGCCGCGATGTTGTCTTATGGGCACGTGAAGACGATGTGGTTGAAGCGATCAACACAACTCAGAAAAATCCTAAATATCTACCTGATGCAGATGTTGTGGGTATTCACGCGACTTCGGACATGGCCGAGATTTCCAATTGTGATGCAGTGATGGCCGTGACACCTGCGCAATTTATGCGGGGAAGTTTGGAGTTACTCGGTAAGACAGCAAAACCGGGTGTTTCGGTGATGTTGTGTTCAAAAGGGTTTGAGACAAAGTCTCTTAAAATGATGACGGATGTTTTGGAAGAGAGCATTCCGGGGGCAATTGCTTCTGTGTTGTCAGGTCCGTCTTTTGCCATTGATGTGGCACTTGGTTTGCCAACAGCTGTGACTTTGGCTTCGTCAAATCAAGAAGAGGGCGAGAGATGGATGTCTGCAATTGGGCGTCCAGAATTTAGACCTTATTATTCCGATGACATATTGGGCGCAGAAGCAGGTGGCGCAGTTAAAAACGTGCTAGCCATCGCATGTGGGATTGTCGAGGGTAAAGGCCTTGGTCGATCTGCCCATGCTGCGCTTATTTCCAGAGGTTTTGCTGAATTAACGCGCCTTGGCGTGGCTATGGGCGGAAATGCGGAAACGCTTAAAGGCTTGTGCGGTCTTGGTGATTTGGTGCTGACATGTTCATCAGCCCAATCTCGCAATATGAGTTTTGGTTTTGCATTGGGGCAGGGGCAAACGGTTGCGGAGGTGCTGGGGTCTCGTACGGCTGTCACTGAGGGTGTGGCGACGGCACCGGCAATCGCGCAATTGGCAAAAAATCTAAATGTTGAAATGCCAATCTGTGAAACAGTTGCGGAGATTGTTGCGGAGCGTATAACGCTTTCTCAAGGTATTGAGGCTCTGTTGAAGCGACCATTCAAAGCTGAAGATTAAAAGGGGATAGTTTCTATGGCTTATTTTTCAATTTACGCGATGGATCGCCGCCCAGATGGCCCAACCATTCGCGCAGAAACACGTCCGGCGCATTTAGAATATCTGCGCCGGTTGGGGGATGTAGTTAAACTAGCAGGGCCGGTTATGGCGCATGATGGGGAAACAGTTGCAGGGTCTCTTGTTGTGATTGAAGCTGATGATATTGATGCAGCCCACCAAATTGCAGCTGACGATCCATATGCCAAAGCAGGTTTGTTTTGTTCATCTGATGTGCGCGCTTATAAATGGGTTATCAACCCACCCGAATAAGATGATGTAATCAATCTATTGAGGGAGCGGCAGTATCTGTTTGGGAATCTGCCGCTTTTTTTATGTGTGTTGGTATAAATTCGGCTGCGAGAGCCGATAGCAAAATGCTGGCAGTAAAGCACCATGCGCCGGGCTGACTCGCGGCCGCTGCAAATCCTGATCTGTGAGCGGCATAGACACCGATTGCCAAAACCATAACATCCAGCATTGACCATTTGCCAAGACGCGCAAGCCATTTGGTTGTGGAAGAATATTGGCGTTTAGGAGAGAAGACTAAACTTGTGAGAAGTGCGAGTTTTGAGATTGGAAAGAAGAGTGTGAAAATGACGAACACACTTGCAAGAAAATAGTCTTTTTCAATCGAGAGCCCTGCAATCACTGAAAGTAGGGAGGGTGTTTCAGTGAAGAATTTAAGCTTGGTGAGCTTTACGAGCGGCAGCAAATAGCCGGCCGCTAATAATGGCCAAGCTGCGAGCACGAAAGTCGCAGCAAGAATGCTTCGAAGGGTGTTCATATCCAGCACCCCCTTGTGATCTGGAATTAGCTTTGGACAGCTGTTTTTAAATCAGTTTGGGCTGCTTGTATTGCAGCATCAACAGCCATGTCCCATTCTTTTGCAGTTGATGCATTTTGTGCAGCTTCTGGGAATGTGATGGATCTAGACGCATTGACGACACCGCCTTCAAGGCCTTGAGGGCCAGAGACAAAGCCAGCCACAGCTTGGGCTGCGCCTGCACCTTGTGCGCCATAACCAGGAACAAGAAACGGACAAATGGGTGCAGCTTCACGCAGAAGGCGAGCTTCTTCTGGGCCTGTGGCACCGGCAACAAGCATAAGGCCCGACCATTTTGTCTCTTTGCCTTGTAAGCGCTGTGCCAACGGGTTTAGCGCTTGTGCAACACGCATAAAGAGGGGAGCGCCTTCTAAATCTTTGGCTTGGAAATCAGCTGATCCGGGATTTGAGGTGCGGGCAAGCACGGCAATGCCTTTGCCTTCACGAATGGCAACTTCGACGAAGGGTTCGAGTGTATCTAGCCCCATATAGGGATTAACGGTGATCGCATCTGAAGGGGCGCAGGCATCAGCGCCAAGATAAGCTTCAGCATATCCAACAGCAGTTGAGCCGATATCGCCGCGTTTGGCATCCATCATCACAAGCAAATTGGCTTTTTGAGCTGCGACACACACGCGCTCTAAAGCGGCAACACCTTTAGAACCCCAACGCTCAAACAAGCCAGCTTGGGGTTTGACCATGGAGACTTTGCCTTCACAGCGCGCGATAACAGCCTCACCCCAATTGGCGACAGCTTCTGCGCCGTTCGTGCCGAATAAAGCGGGGATTTTACCAAAATGAGGGTCAACACCAACACACAAAGGGCCCAGCTCTAGCGTGGCCTTCATCAAACGGTCTACGAAGGGAGTAGGAGAGGTCATTGTATTCCTGAGCTATTTTTGCGTAGAGGGCGCGTGACAGATGACTTTGACGACGGATAATTCTCTGCGCAGACGGTCAGCTTCTTGACCATAAGTGCCGGTGCCAAATTTCATACCTGTTGTACTTGATGAAGTGACTTCATTTGCGTTTAAGGCAATTGCCAAAGATTCTGGCGCCGTTGTGTAGATACGGCCCCGACGCGGGCTTTCTGCAACTGTTACACCGACAATGCGTCCATCGACATCGAAAACGGGTCCGCCACTAATGCCTGCAAGCGTGCCTTTTAAACCGCGCGTGCGGCCCATTTCAGCCCATGTTAGTACGGGCTCTTCATTGCGATAGCGACCACGGGTGATTAATCGAGAACGCGCCAATAAGCGAGAAGAGACTTCTCCGGGTTCACCTTGAGGATAGCCGACATGAAAGCCTGCTTGGTTGAGGCGCAAGTTTTCAGATGCATCGATGGCGAGGCTGCGAGGGGCACGCAGTGTTTTGAGAATGGCGATATCGGAATCTTCAGACGTTGAAACTTCGGTGACTGGCATAACGCGGCCACCACCATATAAAAGCCCGACATTCTCACAGCTATCAACGACGTGACGCGCTGTCATCCATAGGCCTTTTTGATCTATAGAAAAAGCGGTGCCGATACCATCTGCAGCCTCACCAATTTGGACGAGGATTTCTTCATCATAGGCATTGGCAAGTGGGAGTGCTTTGCCGGATTCGCTGAAAATTTCAGTGGGAGGTGCTTCTGGTGCGTCTGCGCTATCGCGTGCACCTGAAAACAATGCCCACAGAACAATACCTAAAACGGCAAATAAAACGATCCAATCTGGAATACGCATTTAGCAGGTTTCTCGCGAGTTACGGTCTAACAAGTCTACAACCGAGCGACATTTGGGTCCCATAGTGCAGATGATATAATCAAAGCGGAAGCTATTTTCACAGCAATCAAAAGAATGGCGGCACCGGCTTCATCATTTTCGATACGTTTGGGTAGGTCTCGTAGAATAAGATCCACAAACCGAAAAGCCAGAATTTGTATTAATAGAGACACGATGCCCCAGATAATCAAATCTGCCAATGATACAGATGAGGCCAAACAAGAGGCTATTGGAATAGCGAGACCAACAATAACACCAGCTAATGCTAGTCCTGCTGAAGCGTTGCCTGAGCGAAGCAGCGCCATTTCTTTTTGAGGGGTTAGAAGAATATAAAATGTACAAGCCAGAAGAAGAAGAAGGCCAGCTGTACCCGTGTAGATTAAGAAATCTGGAAAACCCGAAACAAAAGATTCTACAGCAGCTTTCATAATACCCTCATATTCTTATTCGTTGTGAGCCAAAGCCACATTTGATGAATACGTCTTCGCAATATTAAAAAGACGCGTGTATTTTACAGCGGACAATGAAACGGCGCTTGGCTGTTTGGTCAAGGTTATGTCAACAAATATAACTGGGTTTTTTATGTTAACTGCTGATTTGGCGTTAGAAGAAATGTATTAAATACCAAAGGCTGCCAATACAGCCCCTGCTGCGGCGAAACAGGTTTGTATGATCGTCAAGGCAACAGCGACCATGCGTTTACCTTTTCTGTTTTCACGCATGCCAGTTACGCGCGGTCCTTTGCGCGGCGCGAGTGTCCATACATTTGATAAAAAACCTAAGGCCGTTATCAGACAGGTTATAAATGCGACAATTGAACCGGAAAGCAGGGCAAAGACTGATGCGCAGCCCAGCAGGATGGCTTGAAAATTAGATGAGACAAGGAGTGTTCGGCGTAGCATTCTATCGGCGCGGTTATAATCAAGGCCGTCAAAAGCGATGTTCGCGAAGATAACAGCGACAGTCCAACCAGATGCGGCGGCACCCCCAGCAAAGGCAGCAGCAGAAGCAGCAAATATATTAGCTAGACTATCCATGTCTTTGTAACCTTTTGAAAACTCGACGCTAGAGGTACACAAATCTGAAAGAGACGTCACCTCTTGTCTGTCCCGTGATCTGCAAAAACATGCTTAACCTGTGTTAAGGAAAAAGAAAGGTTTACAGCAGAGCTCCGAAATTTCACGAACTTTGTATAAATTGTAAATCAGAAGCTGTTATTTGTATTTTGAAAAGCTGATCGGATATTTGTCAGCTAAGTGTTTCGCATGGCGGCGACTGCGGGGGATTCGATATTAAAACTTAAGGTGATTCGATATCTTGGGTTTTTAATGGATCGACTCCTCCGCGCTATGCTTTGGGCGGCGTGACGCTGAAAAAATGGTTCTTTTTTCCACAAAAATTAATGTTTATTAGCGAAATCAGGGCGTTTATTCATGTTCTGTAAACCATTTTTAAGCTATAAAGCTTGCAGTAGAGTATGAGTAGATTGTGATAACGGCGGAAGTTTTCTTCATGAAAGCATCCGCCGTTTTTGCATTTTAGGTATCATTTTGAGCAGTATGTGAGGCGAGCCTACATATGGCTGTTTAAACCTTTGGCCTCTGCCAAAAATACTTGATTATTCGTCCGATTGTATATGCTGGTTTTATTCGGCAGCTGTTGAATTTTGAGCTAGTTTTGCTTTTAGACGGTCACTTGCGCGTTCTTTGATGCTTTCTGAGCGCAATTGGCCACATGCTGCAAAAATATCGCGGCCACGCGGCGTCCGAATAGGCGCTGACAGACCAGCACGATTAAGCACTTCAGCGAATGTCTCGATTTTATCCCAATCGGAACACTCATAAGGTGAGCCCGGCCATGGGTTGAATGGTATAAGGTTGATTTTGGCAGGTAGACCTTTGAGAAGCTTGATCAGGTCGACTGCTTCGGCAAGGCTATCATTCACATCTTTAAGCATGACATATTCAAATGTGACGCGTTTTGAATTTCCAAGGTCTGGATAAGACCGGATCGCATCAAACAGGCATTCAAGATTATACTTTTTGTTGATCGGCACAATTTCGTCACGCAGATCATCATTTGTAGCGTGCAGTGAAATCGCCAGCATCGCATTTGTACGCGCACCTAATTCTGGGATTTTAGGGGCAACACCGGCTGTGGAAACCGTGATGCGGCGGCGACCAATGGAAATGCCTTCGCAATCGGATATTGTATCGATAGCTTCAACCACATTATCGAGATTATAGAGAGGCTCACCCATGCCCATAAATACGATATTTGTGAGCTTACGATTTTCGCTTGGTGTTGGCCATTCGCCTAAAGTGTCTCGCGCGACCAAAACCTGAGCGACGATTTCTTGCGCGGTTAAATTGCGCACCATTTTTTGAGTGCCTGTGTGGCAGAAAGTGCAGCTAAGTGTACAGCCAACTTGTGAGGAGACACATAAAGCGCCAGAACGCGCGACGTCTGGAATGAATACACTTTCTGCTTCAATTCCAGGCCCAAAGCGCGACAACCATTTTTGTGTGCCATCAACTGAGACTTTGTGTTCTGTGATGTCGGGGCGGGCGATAATGTGATTTTCGACCAGTTTGGCGCGCATGTCTTTGGCGATATTGGTCATGTCGTCAAAATCTGTGACGCCGAAATTGTGCATCCAGTGAGAGACTTGTTTTGCCCGCATTTTGGCTTTTTTCTTATCAATGCCAATTTCTTCCATGCGTTCGCGCAGCTTTACAAGCGAAAGGCCGGAAAGGTTTACGGGGCCTGTCTCAGCAGGTTTTGCTGGACGGCGAGATAGATCAAGTTCTGTGGACATGGCGTGCTTATAACGTGAAAAGTCTTCCGCGTCACGTCTGATATTGAAACGGTATTATTTTGGGATTTGATGGATCAAATTTTGATTAGAGTAGCTGGTTAATAAAGACCCAGATCGATGTGAAGAATAACACAGCAACCATCGCCATGCTTTGCGAGGTGAATAGCCAATTAGATCTTGGAAGATGAGGCGGATCTGCTTGAATATTATCTGTTTTTACGCGTTCAATTAATTTGTAAACGGCCTTGGTGTCGGAGGCATTAAAAGACATTCCCAAAGAAGCAGCGGCTTCAGGCTGTTGGCTTAATGCAATGGCCAGGTCTTTGTGGATACGGTTTAAACGCGACTTTTGCCGGAATAGAGAATAGACGACCATGCCTCCGGCAATTATTAGGTCTATTAAGCCAAAAATTTTAGGGCCCACAAATCCTGATAGTGGTTCATGTAGATATAATTGCCATTGGTTTAGCAAAGTTTGTATGAGTTTTGGCAGGGGTGGGAGCACGCCGTGCAGATCACAAAAACTTAGCCCAGCTATGATAAAAATGAGCCAAGATATAAATGTGATGGCATGAGAAAGGGCCATGAGAACTCCCGATTTATTCCATCATATACAATAGCTCGAGGGGGTAAAGCTTTCCAAGCACTATCTACAGGCCGCTTCGGCGCGATCAATCGCGGCAGATGATCCGCTGAGTGAAAAATGATATGCGGTTCGGGTATCTCGTGCTGATACGGCTTCGACGCGGAGGGTGGTTCCTCTTTTTAAGGAGCGTACAACACTGTTTTCGTTTTTGTCTTCAAGAAAACCTTCACTTCCGGCAGTGTACATGCGCCAGCGTTCGCGACCAATGACGACTTCCGGTGGTAAATCATCACGCAATTCATAGCCGACTTTTAAACTGGGTTGAGATTTGCCGGCACCAGATTTCCAGTTTGCAACGAAAAAATGGACATCACCATGCACGACATCTTGTGGGGCTTTATCTGAAGCGGCTGTGGCGGCAAAGCAAACGAGATCTCCGTCAACTTCTTGGGTGAAGACTTGCCAGTCTTTAAAGCTGCCTATCGCTTTGACTTGTGCATTTGCGGCAGTGGAAGCTGAAATCGAAAGGATACAGAAACACAGAAAATACCGCATTGATGATGCAAAACACTTCATTGCTGATTGATCTGTAAAATACCTGTTCATGTTCAGTGAACCCCTTGCTTGTTGATGGACAACTAACCCAGTTTATGAAGATTAACCATGAAATAATTGAGGCAGAATCAGAAAACACGTGACATTTTTCAGTGACGTCATTTCGAGTCGTCATATTCACCCAAGTAATGGGTAGGATGCTTCTTCTTCATACAGACTTTGATGCTTTCCCGGGCGTGATGAATAGAGTGCAAACCTGTCGATTGTGAATTCTGGCGTTTCAAACATGGCATGACGTTGCAGATATTCGCTGACGATGTGCGGAGGGATATTTTTTAGGTAAGCCAGAGTAACATGCGGGATATAGGTGTGTTTATCCGTATGGAGTTTGAGCTCTCTTGTGGGCCGTTTGCACTTGCTTGCGAGTTTTAGAATGTGTTCATTGGCTTCTACGCCAGCCCAAAGCGTGTGCGGATCAAATCCACCAAATTGGCCAACATCTTTTAGGCGCAGTGTTATTGGAGGTAAGTTGATCGTCGCGAGTGCTGCATCTAAATCATGGGCGGTGTGATCTTCGACATTTCCGTAAAAATTCAATGTGAGATGAAAATTTTCTTTGTGTCGCCATTTTGCGCCATCCAACCCATTTTGCATGGATTTGAGCATCTCGGATATATGGTCGGGAATAGGGAGAGCGGCAAATAATCTATATGACATGTTTTTATTTAAAAACGTTCGCTTTGCTTAACTAATCTTAAGTT
>NZ_JBZXVU010000052.1:0-16333 GCF_058892565.1 Hirschia sp.
TTAAAGGCTCAATTAGAAGCACAATCAATTTGCGAATATGGGATTTGCATATTGCACGCTTCAAAACCTGTCTGAGGTTATCCATGACGCTCGCAATTATCGTTCAAGCGCGTTGGAATTCGAGTCGATTGCCCGGTAAAATTCTGGAAAATCTCGGAGACGCACCCGCGCTCAAAAGATGTCTGGACCGTTGCGATATGATCCCTCAATCAGATATCGTCGTTTGCGCTGTGCCAGACACTGCCGAAAATGATGTCATTGCCGAAGCTGCCGCAAGTTGGGGATATACAGTCTCGCGTGGTTCTGAAGATGATGTACTTTCCCGATATGCAAAAGCCGCTCGCGACGTAAATGCAAGCACAGTCATGCGCGTGACCTCAGATTGCCCGATGATAGACCCTCAAATTAGTGGCAGCGTGTTGCAACTTCTAAATCGCTCTGGCGTCCATTATGCTTGCAATAATATGCCAGCGCGTTTTCCCCATGGTCTCGATTGCGATGCTTTTTCTGCCGAACTTTTGCATGAAGCCGATAAACACGCCGAATCTAAATATGACAGAGAACATGTCACACCGTGGATAAGATCCAAAAAAGGCGTGCGCCGCGCATCCTTGCAAGGCCCCGGTGAACCAGTTTCAACTCTAAGATGGACATTAGATTATAAAGAAGACTTGCTATTCATGCAGGCCTTATATGATGTCATGGGTGATCAAGCACCCACTGCCAGCGCTGCAGAATATGCTCGCATCTGTCTCATGCGGCCCGATATTCAAGCCATAAACGCACGCCATATTGACCTCAACAGGCTTGCCCTATCTGAGCGCGCTCATATCGAAACATCTCCCGTTTCCATGGACATGGCGGCTTAATCGAGATGCGTTGGCTCGTCCTTGGTGCAACCGGCCTTCTAGGTCCATGTTTCGTAAACGACATTCAAAATCGTGGACATGAAGCCATTTCCGCCGCCAGATCAAATGCGGATGTGAATTTCGATCTGTCAGATATTGATGCACTCACCACTGTACTCGAAGAGATAAAACCCGATGGCGTCATCAATTGCGCGGCCAATATCTATGTCGATAAATGCGAAGCAAACCCAGCAGATGCCTATCTCATCAACACACGTCCACTTTCGGCTATAGCCAATTGGAGCCGCGAGACCAACCAACCTTTGCTGCAAGTTTCAACCGATCATTATTTCATCGAGGGCGGCCGTACACCCCAACCAGAAACCGCGCCCGTTTCACTCGTCAATGAATATGCCCGCACCAAATATCTAGCCGAACACCTCGCCCTCACAGCGCCGAAAGCACTTGTATTGCGCACCAACATAGTCGGCGTACAAAAAGGCCATGGGCGATGGGTCAAGGAAAGCCTTCTCGATAAGGGTGCTATGACGCTCTTCATGGATTTCTTTTCTTCGCCGCTTCACGTTAAAGACATGGCGCGTATCAGTCTCGATCTAGCCGCCAAGGGCGCAAATGGCGTTTACAATGTCAGTTCCAGAGATGTCTCTTCCAAAGGGGAATTCATCTATGCCGTTGCCAAAGCTTTGAATGTCAATCCAGACTGGGTCGTCGAAGGCTCCGGTCATCAATTAGCAGTTAAACGCGCCATGTGTCTTGGGCTGGATGTCAGCAAAGCTGAAAAAACTCTGGGCTATCATCTGCCAACACTCGAACAAACAGCCAATGCATTGGCCAATGAGGCTTTATAGTCATGCGATACAATAACCATTTTAAAATCTATGACCGCGAAATTGCGCTAGACCAACCAACATATTTTATCGCCGATATCGCAGCCTCTCATGATGGCGACCTTGAACGCGCAAAAGCCCTAATTTGGCAAGCCAAAGAAGCCGGAGCAGAATGCGCAAAATTCCAACACTTCCTCGCCAAAGACATTGTTTCAGATCGCGGTTTCAAACAATTAGGCGGCCAGATGGCCCACCAATCCAAATGGAAAAAATCGGTCTACGATATTTTCGATGAATTTCATTTGCCTCGTGAATGGACGCCTATCCTCGCAGAAGAATGTCAAAAGGCCGGCATTCATTACATGACCACGCCCTATGATATTCCCGCAATTGATATGAATGATGATTTATGCGGCGCATGGAAAATCGGATCAGGCGATGTCAGCTGGCCACAATTCATTTCTGAAGTCGCCAAACGCGGCAAACCCATGTTTGTCGCAACCGGCGCCTCAGATATGGAAGAATCCATTCGCGCCGCAGAAGCTGTACTCGCTGTCAATCGAGAGCTGTGTCTCATGCAATGTAATACCAATTACACAGGCAGCCATGACAATTTCTCCAACGTCAATTTGAACGTTCTAAAAGCTTTCGCAACAGCATTCCCCGGCCTTCCGCTTGGCCTATCAGATCACACACCGGGACATTCAGCCGTTTTAGGTGCCGTCGCCTTGGGCGCACGCGCCGTTGAAAAACACTTCACAGACGATAACAACCGCGATGGCCCAGATCATGGTTTCTCGATGACGCCCCAAACATGGCGCGATATGGTTGATCGCACCCGCGAACTAGAATCCGCCTTGGGTGACGGCGTCAAACGTGTTGAACCCAATGAAGGCGACAGCATTGTTGTGCAACGTCGCTGCCTGCGCTTAAAACATGACCTACCTGCCGGCCATGTCCTCACTATCGCCGATATTGAGGCCCTCCGGCCAGCCCCGCGCGGCGCTTATGAACCACATGCAATTGATGAATTGATTGGCCGCTCATTGAAAAAAGCAATGGTGTTCGGAGATGCTCTAACGCCTGAAAATACAAAGGCAGCAAAATCATGATCAGCGGCAAACACGTTAATCTTCGCGCCATTCAGCAAGCTGATTTAGAGCCTTTACGTCAATGGCGTAACAAACCAGAACTACGGCGCTATTTTAGAGAATACCGTGAAATATCGCCCGAAATGCAACAAAAATGGTTTGAAAAAAGCGTGTTGAGCGATCCAAGCGTGCGCATGTTCGCCATCGAACGCAAATCAGATGGCGCGCTAATGGGTGCTTGTGGGTTATGTTACATCGATCCAATCAACCAAAATGCGGATTTTTCAATCTATTTGGGAATCGATGATCTCTATATAGACGAAAAATTCGCCTCAGACGCAGGTAAGCTACTTATCAAATACGGATTTGAAGAATTAAACCTGCATCGCATATGGGCGGAAATCTATTCTATCGATTTACCCAAACAGAAATTTTTGCCCTCTCTGGGTTTCAAGCTAGAAGGCACGCATAAACAAACCCATTTCACCGAAGGAAAATGGGTCGATAGCTTATTTTACGGTCTGTTATCGTGATCCCATTCACGTTGATCTAATCCATAAATCGCACTGCGGCGGACCTGTCGTCCACGGCGCATAGATCTGATAAACGTGTCCACAGACAACCAGAGCAGGGTTAATCCCATCCCGATCAGCAAAGACAGCATAATCCGCAGTCTGGAAGTCCAGCGCACAGGTGTCTGCGCCGCTGTTAATGCTGATGCACCCTCCATCGACAAAAGTGCTAACGCTCTGTCACCACCCGCTTCCGTCAACAAGCGTGCGCGCTGCAAATCTAAATCATTGCGCACATAAGAGAGCATTCGAATTGTGGCGGGCGCTGATGTTTTGACCGAAATATCATGGATTAATTTTAGCTGTTCAACCAAACCAGACAACTCTCGCTCATCAATGTCTGAACGAATAATATCCAGAACAACCTGCCCTTGAGCAGCTATTCCCAAAGCCCCTGAAAAACGAACCGTCAAATCGCGTTTCACACGTTCGGGCGGTGCCACATTAAACAAACGGCGCTGGATATGGCGTTGATAATCTTCATTCAATCGCCCCGCTCTATCCGCCGCACGCACAATAGATGCTCCCGCACGTTCTTGGTCATTCAAAGCACTCAAACCAACGCCAGATAAAGTGAAAGCAAAAGTATCTATCTTTTGCCCGCGCACCCAGCGAGCAGCCTGCAATGCCAAATCACGCTCATCTCCCAAAACATTCAGTCCCGCTGTAGAAGGAGTAAACTCATCATTTGTTTCACCATTTGCAGGCGGCACAACAGCAGCTCGCCAAATCGCGCGCAGAGGTGACACAGCTAATTCATAGGCATAGCGCACATCTTCTTCGAGGTATTTTAAGGCTGCCTGCTCAATCGCATCATCTCCGCGCAAATCCAGCACTTGTGCTGACGCAAGCAAGGCGGCGGCGTTTTGAGGGTCTAGCATATTTGGCGCAGCGAGCAGCATACCATGAGCTGCTTTTAAATTACCGCGTTCAATTTGCTCTCCAACCAATCTGGACCAAGTTTCCTGACGAGAATCTTGGCCTGACATAAGAGATTCAAATCTTTGATCAATCGCATCACGCGTCGCAGCTAACGATGCGCCAGTGACATCGAAATCCATACCGCGCCGACTAAAAGTATCCGACACCACTCGTGCTGCTAGCAAAGGCACAAGCATCAATAATATGAGAAAGAGCGTTGCACTAAGCCAAGCAAATGGAGCCGGTCGCTTTCTTCTATGATGCATTTGCAACCTGACACTCAACTCTTGGCCAAAAATCAAACATGGAAAACGACTGGATCGAAATCAAATCATTCTTGTTAGCTATTTCGTCACGACATTCAGTTATATTCAAGGGTGAATTAATGCCTGATTGGCAATTTCTGTGGGTTTCGTCAATGGATACGTTACAATGGTTGTAAATGTCGATTTTTCTCTGGTTGGAGCATACATGAATGCTCGAATCAATGAACGACTCGTTGGGACGAGCTTTCAAGCGAGCAACGTCCAACAGAAGCCATCCGCGCAAGCCACTGAAGAATTGGCGGCGGGAACTCCCCCATGGAAAGAAACTCAAGAAACTCAAACTGATGACGACATCCTATCTGATGCATTTGCTGCACTAAAATCAGGTAATTTCATATCAGCCTCAGATCGTAAAGACGCGGCTGAAGCGACGGATGATTCCACGAAACTTTTCATTGCTTATGAAGCTTTGGAATCCATGAAGACAATTGCACAAGCGATCGAAAAAGGCCTACTCAACGATTCTTACCTAGAATTGGCAGAAAAGCGGCTAAACGAAGGCATCGCAGAAATTTCTTCATTCTTAGGCAGTTCAGATTTTGAATCCGTTACCCTACTTGCCAGCGCCAAATTGGACAAAACCACATCCGAAGTTTCAATCGCGCGTGTTGCATATGATTACACAACAAATATCGTTCACAGCGGTGCCAAAGATGATCCCGTTGAAGCTTGGGCTGGCATTGACGGTTTCAACATAGACCTCAAACGCGTCAACACCAGCGACACGCTAACAATAGATTTGACCGGCCTTCCCGACAGCGAACGTACGCTAGAAAACGTCACAGACCTCATAAACCAACAAATTGAAGCCGTTGGCGCGTCTACACGTTTCTATCCTCAACAAATCGGTGAACAAAACGATTATGGGGTGTATGAAGGCGATGACTGGGGCATGAAAATTGCCGGTACGCAGGGTGAAAAACTCACCTTTTCTGCACTCTCATCTGAACCTGCCTTATTCATGGTGGGTGGCAGTGGTCGCGAAGGCAATGACTACACGCTAACAGCGCAAATCTCCAAATGGACAGATTTAAGCGGCACACAGCCCACGCGTGCAGCAACAAACCTTCTAGCCGCTGATGCAACAGTGACGACAGAAGCAGCAGATGAAGATTCTATCGACCTAACCGAACACAATGACTCCCAATTCATTGCGACACAAACAGGTCCAGATGGCTCCATTTATGCGCTCGTAAATGTCGAAAACGATCTGAATGGACAAAAGATACTCAGCGACAACGACCTCGCACTCGTCAAATATGACAGCACAGGTCGAGAATTATGGTCGCGTGTCGTTGGTAACTCAGCTGAAATAACAGGCACAGATTTAGCCGTTGCACCTGACGGCCGTGTCGCAATTGCTGGCTCGACGACAGACAAACTAGATGCTGGAGCCTTTGGTGGCGGTACAGATGGTTTTGTCATCATGTATAGCAGCGAGGGTCTGGAAACATCGACCTATCAGGAAGCCACCAGATATGAAGATAAAATCACATCTATCGCTTTTGATGCTGCGGGCGCACTTTATGTTGGTGGCAGCACCACAGGAAATATTGACGGCAATGGAAATGCAGGCGGCACGGATGCCTATGTCGAAAAACTAGACATCCTTGGAAACCGCATGTGGATCAACCAGTTTGGCACAACGGGTGAAGATACCGTCACTGCCATAACAATTAGTGATGACGGAACACCCATTGTCGCCACAAAAAGTGGTAACGAAACCACCATACAATCTGTATCAGATGCTGAATTTACCGCGAATGATTGGTCATATAATATAGGCAAAGCCAATGTCACAACGATGGATTTCGACAATGACGGCCTTTATCTAGGCGGCTCCACCCTCTTCCCTGAACGCACAGGATCAGCTTTCACAGGAGCTGCTGCAGACAATTACGATGCTTTTGCAATCAAGCTCAATGTCACTGACACTGGTTCAGGCATGAGCGTGAATGAAGACTGGTATCAGGCTTTTGGCGGCGCTGGTGAACAAGGCATTTCTAAAATCATCGCGCATGAAGGCAGCGTTTTCCTTGCTGGAACAGCAAGTGGATCCTTTGGCAGTCAAGCTATTGAAGACGGCTCAAAACAAGCCGTAGTCGCATCCATCGACGCGACAACAGGTGCAGAAAACTGGGTATCCAATCTTGCCGGACGCGGCGGCAATGCCAATGCAACGGGCTTAACAATAGCAGTGAATGGATCAAGTGACCTTGACGCATTCGGGCTACCCAACGGTCTGCTAACCACTGGTGGCACCGCCTATGTCAGTGACAGTTCAGCTGCGCGTGTTGGTGATTATTTCACCCTCGTTGTTGATGGCGAAAAAACTGTTATTACACTGGAAAAAGAAGATACATACAGAGCACTAACCTTTAAACTGAATGCAGCATTAGGTGCTGATGGCTCTGCACAGGCGCGTCGTTCGAGCACTGGTGATCAATCATTAAGTATCAAACCAGCTGAAGAAGTCGTTATAGAATTAATACCTGGAGAAGAAGGTTCAGACCTTCTTAAAGCGATCGGTATGACAAGCGGTTTTCTCTATGATGAACCCTCTCTTTTAGATAAAGATACAAGTTCAGATGCGCCGCCTTTAATCTCACTTGAATTGGCACAATCAATCTCTCTGACAAGTACATCAACCTCCAGATATGATGTCGATGAAGATGGTAAGCTCACTGAAGTTGAAAAACCGGTGACAAAAATCCTGAGTATGTTCGATGTGGCTTTGGCCGGCATTCGTACCGCTTATCGTCATGCGATTGATGACCCGACTTTACAAATAGATACAACAAGTAAGGGTAAAAGCACGCAAGCATCAGCCTATCAGATAGCTCAGCAAGCAAACCTACAAGCGGGCCTAGATCGACTCTCAGCGGGAAGCTCGTCTAGCAGCATATATGCCTAAATAGGCTATCTTCAAAACTAAAAAAGGCTGCTCTTGCAAGCAGCCTTTCGTATTTTTTATAGTAAATTCAATTTATTGAGCTGCAACGCTCGGATTGGCCAATTCTAATGTTGGCGGCATGTCTTTGGGCGATGCAAATTCAGGCAGACAACAAATAACTGTCGCGCCTTTGGTTGGTTTAGACTTCATTGCAACCCACCCCCCATGCAATTCAACGAAAGAACGCACCAGCGCCAGTCCAAGACCCGCTCCGCGATTATCACCACTTGTAAACGCATCAAAAGCTTCAGCCTGCTGCTCATAAGCCACGCCTTTACCTGTGTCGGTCACTTGCAGGCGAATAACACCTTCAGCTTTTTCAGCTTTCACTTTAATCGTATCACCTGCTGTTGTGAAACGCAGTGCATTCGTCAACAGATTAAACAATATCTGTTTTATACGCCGCTCATCAGCATGCATTGAGCCAATGGTAGCCGGACAATCAACTTTGATAGAAACCTTCGTGTCTGCGGCATTTGCCACAACCATTTCAACACTTTCATCAATAAGCGATTTCAAATCTAAATCCTTGAGGTCCAGATCCATACGCCCTGCTTCAATTGTTGCCAGATCAAGGATATTCTCGATCAGACGTGACAAGTGATCTGACGCTTGAAGAATAGAATTCACATTCTCCAATTGCTGCGCGTTCAAACTGCCCTGTTTGCCAGATTCAAGAAACTCAGCATATCCCAAAATTGTCGTCAGCGGCGAACGCAATTGATAAGACACATTCTGCACAAATTCGGTTTTCAAACGATCTGCCGCTTGGAAAGCTTCTGCACGTTCGCGCAATGCACCTTCAACGCGGCGAGATGCAGTTGCATCAACAAAGGCAATCAATGTTGCACCATCTGGCAAAGGCTGGGTGAGGAAAGTTACGATTGACCCATCAGAGCGTTTCATTTCACCACGAAATTCCTGCCGCGCTTCAGGGGTTGGGTTTGTCACCCGCCCTTTAATAGCTGCCCACACAGATTTATCATGGAATAATGGCGCGCACATTTCCGCGACTTCATCAAACTCTGGCGCATTTTTCAGTTTGGCCGGCTCAAGCTGCCATAGCTTTTCAAAAGAGGCATTGCTCAAGCGCAACCCACCATCGCCGCCATACACAGCCACAGCCTCGCTCAATTTATCCAAAGTCGCTTTTTGTTGATTAATCAGAGCGTTATAATTGGCTTTCAAAGTCAGCTCATCAGAGATGTCTTTGAACAATAGCAATATACCGCCCAGAGGGTGTTTCTGACGCGTCACCTGCAATGTACGTCCATCCGGCAGCATCCACATATTTTCATCAATGGAGCGCTTAGAGCCACCTGTATTGTAATCAAGTTCTTTGGTGCGCCAGTCAGAGTATTTTTGCTGCGCTGGCAACAATTTGCTCTCGCGCAGGCGGTCAAGGAATTCACCATGTGATGGTTTTTCAAGTAAGAAACGCGGATTCAAATCCCATAATTCTTCAAAATGCTTGTTGTGGAATGATAGTTTGCGATCAGCCCCAAAAATAGCCACAGCATCCGACACATGATTAAGCGTGTCATCATGCGCACGTCTATGACGTTCTAGTGTTTCACGCGCTGCTTCTTCCTCAGACACATCAAACGCCATACCTGCCACACCGCCAGATAATGGGAACATCAAAACTCGCATAGCGCGACGTTCACCATCAATCACAATATAGCGCGTCTTACGCGATTCTGTTTTGTCGGTTAAAACCGTTTGGGCTTGGCTCGCAATTTCTTGATCCAGCATGATCTGACGATCGAGAACATGGTCTAAGTTTTTGCCTTCAACCGCCTTAAGATAGGATTCATTGACCCATTGCAAACGGCCAGCACCTGACAAACGCCAAGCGATGAATGGTGCTTTACCCAGCATTTCCAAGAATGCAGTTGGATCACGTGCAATAATCTGACGCGCTTCTTCAAGACGTCCACGCGCACCAGATTCTTCAAGACCTTTAATTGTTGAATCGGACACCCAAAGCACAGCGCGACCGCCAGCTGTGCGGCCATCTGCTTCAAGGAAGCGACCATTAGGCCCAATAATCGTCAATGAGAAAGGTGCGCCTTCGGTGCGAAGCTGCATTAAACGCTCACGCAGAGTGGCATCACGCCCTGCCCCATCACGCGCCTCAAGGTCTCCCAGACCTTCAAGCAAACGTACAGCAGGATCAGACGACATAGAATCATCGGTAAAGTTTAAAACAGCAGCAAGCGCAACATGGGAACCATAAACGCTAGGCTTTCCCCAAGACCCTTCGAGAATCTCATCTTCTTCCCAGACAAGAACCACACCCGGATGCGCCCCAAAAACACTGTCAGAACGGGCTAGCTTTTCTTCAAGCTCTCTCGCGCGCTCACGATATTTCTTGGCAGCGCCTCTGGCACCATCAGAAATTCGCAAAGCCCAAAGCAAAGCTGCGATCGCGATTCCAGCTCCACCCGCTACAAGGATTGTGAAAGCCTGAACCATTCCATTTTCCATGTCGCACCGCACTTTTGTCTGTTAACTAAACCCAACACAATCCTAATAAAGGATTTCTTAGCTTAACGGAATGGCTCATTTTCACTTAACGGGTCGTTAATGGGTGTGAACAAAGTCACAAGAACAGTCATCACATTAAATTGTTCAATGAATCGAGGAAGATACTCTCTGTCAGATCGATTTTAATTTATCTCCAATCAATCTTCGTCTTTATCTATATTTATCGCTTCTATTTCGTCGATAGCCTCATCCAGCAATGTACTCAATTGATTGAAATCATCAGCCGTCGGAAGTTTGAAGAGATACGCATAAGCAACAGCCGATGCAGACATTAAAATCGGGATCAGTGGTGATGTTTGAATATCAACAGAAATAAACCGGCCCACACCCCATCCCATCGCGTAAACAATTGCTGCCAATATAATCTGGACGCTCCAAACGCCTAATACACCTATCGCATTTTCCAGCAATCGAGGGCGAGAGCGATGCATATATGCCAGGAAAACCCCCGAGAATATCGGGATAGTCCATAGAGAATGCCCGCTTATTCCAGCGAAAAGCACACCTCCATATAGCAAAACCATTGCAATATAAAATTTCATCATAGCAAGGCTTCCATGCAGAAATTCTCACGACCAATCTTATAATGCCTCTCATTGAATTCAAAGAAAGCACATGACCCAATAAAAAAACCAACCCCGCATAAGCAGGATTGGTTTTCTCATTTTAAATTGTAAGGCTAAACCTAGTAGCGATAGTGCTCTGGCTTGAATGGACCTTGTGTTTTGACGCCGATGTAATCAGCTTGTTCTTGTGAAAGCTCAGTCAATTCAACACCAATTTTAGCAAGGTGCAAACGCGCAACTTTTTCATCCAAATGCTTAGGCAGGATGTAAACGTCGTTTTTGTACTGGTCACCTTTCGTCCATAGTTCGATCTGAGCCAAAACTTGGTTTGTGAAAGATGCAGACATCACGAATGATGGGTGACCTGTCGCGTTTCCAAGGTTTAGAAGACGACCTTGAGACAAGAGGATCATACGGTTACCAGATGGCAATTCATACATGTCCACTTGGTCTTTGATGTTTGTCATTTTCAGGTTTTTAAGGTTGGCAACCTGAATTTCATTGTCGAAGTGACCAATGTTACCCACAATCGCCATGTCTTTCATTTCGCGCATGTGTTCAATGCGGATAATGTCTTTGTTACCTGTTGTTGTGACGAAGATATCAGCATCTTTAACTGTCTTCTCTAGTGTCGTCACTTCAAACCCATCCATAGCCGCTTGCAGCGCACAGATTGGGTCGATTTCAGTGACTTTAACGCGTGCACCAGCACCACGTAGAGACGCAGCAGAACCTTTACCCACATCACCATAACCACACACAACAGCAGTTTTACCGGCCATCATTGTGTCAGTTGCGCGGCGGATACCATCAACCAAAGATTCTTTACAACCATATTTGTTGTCGAATTTTGATTTGGTCACACTGTCATTTACGTTGATAGCTGGGAAAGGAAGAAGACCTTTTTCAACAAGTTCGTACAAGCGGTGCACACCTGTCGTTGTTTCTTCAGAAACACCTTTGATCGCATCACGTTGTTTTGTGAACCAGCCCGGAGAAGCTGCAAGACGTTTTTTGATTTGAGCAAAAACAGCCACTTCTTCTTCAGATTGTGGGTTCTCTAGCAGTTCAGTTTCACCTGCTTCAACACGTGCTCCAAGCAGAACATAAAGTGTTGCGTCACCACCATCATCAAGGATCATGTTTGCTGTACCTTCTTTAAAGAAGAAGATACGGTCTTGATAATCCCAGTGCTCTTCAAGGGTTTGACCCTTAACAGCAAAAACGGGAATTTCAGCCGCAGCCATTGCCGCAGCCGCGTGATTTTGCGTTGAGTAAATGTTACATGATGCCCAACGGATTTCAGCACCCAAAGATGTCAATGTTTCCATCAAAACAGCTGTTTGGATTGTCATGTGTAGAGAACCAGCAATACGCGCGCCTTTTAGCGGTTGCGCATCTTTGTATTCCTCACGAAGCGCCATTAGTCCTGGCATTTCGGTTTCGGCGATATCCAATTCTTTACGGCCAAATTCAGCAAGAGAAATATCTTTGACCAAGTAATCTGTGAAAGCCATGAGGTGAGTATCCTAAATATTTGTCTATGGGTAAGCGCGTCCTGACCGCGAGTGCCCAACGTTTGTGATGCTTGACCCTATAACAGCAAGTTTTAGATTTCGCAAATGATATAAAGATTTCTTTATATCCTTATATCAAACAAATATCAAAGAAGTTGCAGTTCAAGCCTTTCAATTGCCCCAATCCATGCCAAAATTAAGAGAAAGCTGACTAATATTCTGGAGAAAACATGAAACGCACATTAAAAACTTCCTTGTCTAAGGCGAGCTTTGCTTTTTTGTTTTCTCTATTTTGCCTGCCGGCAATAGCCCAATCAGACCCACAACCAGAGACAACTGGTACAATTCCAACCGATTTAGAGGAAACCAGTGCAGAGGCTACCACTATGGAGCTACTTCCACAGCGCATTGTGGGTAGAGGACAGGATTTACGCGGCATTCGTGTTGCAAAACCGGGTGCGCTCCTGTTTGCAAGTTTTGATGATGATCACTCCCTCAGCATTTCATTTGCTGAAATTGACGCAAATGCCGTCTCTGCTTTTGCGCGGGCTGACGTCAATCAAAGCGGAACGCTCTCAATATTTGAACAACAAGATTGGGCTGCCGCTGTTGGCTCCTATGATGGCCCGCTTGCCAATACAATGACGTTTGATTCAAATATTGACCGCCAAGTGACACAGGAAGAATTCACGGCTGGCCTAAAACGGCTTGCAAAATCTTACATGAGAACAGACGAAACCGAGATCCAGTTTGCAAGCTTGCTTTTCAAGCCAAATGGAAAAGATGCTGATAAACGCGACAATGAAGATGCGCCCCAACGCCTCTCTTCACCCAAAAGCTAAACAACGCCTAATTATACAGTGTTGATAAAATACCCCGCTCGCATGCGGGTTTAATCGTCTTCACCAAATCGGTTTTCAATCAGATCAACAATTGCCACTATCGCCTGATCAGCATCTTTGCCTTCAGCACTCACCTCAACAACACAGCCTTTATAAGCGGTCAACATAAGCAAATCCATGACGGCAATAGCAGATGCTTTTTCGCCTTCATGAGAAACAATTATTTTGGAATCAAATTTGAGAGCTTCTCTGGCAAGAGCGGCTGAAGCGCGAGCATGAAGACCACGTGTATTACAAATGGTGGCTGATTTAGTAAGCGTTTCGGTCATGCTGATTTTTGGAGAACAACCGAAGCAATGGAGATATATTTACGACCTGCATCCTGAACCGCCAATGCAACTTCATCCATAGGCCGGTCTTTACGCACTTCTGCAACTTTGATCAGCATTGGCAAATTCACACCAGCAATGACTTCAATTTTTGCCTGCGTCATAACAGAGATTGCTAAATTGGAAGGTGTCCCGCCAAACATGTCTGTAAAGACAATTACACCATCACCCGTGTCGCATTTTTCAGAGACATCAATTATCTCCTGCCTGCGCAATTCCATATCATCATCTGCATCGATACAAATTGCCTCAAACGCATCTTGCGCGCCGAAGACATGTTCCGTCGCAGCTACAAATTCTCTAGCTAGCCCGCCATGGGTCACAACGACCACACCAATCATACAGCATTCTCCAAAATCAACCGGTGAAAATCTGACGACTGAATTGGCGCGGGGTCAAGACCCAAAATCAGCTTTGGTCACCGAACAGGTAATCGAACCACGAACTGTGCCCCCAATACCTCACCTTCAGACCCATCTGCATTCATCTGTCTAAGATTTTGTACAAAAACCTCTCCATAATGCGTTTCAACAATCTGCTTTACGATAGACAGTCCAAGCCCAGAATTATTGCCAAACTGCGCTCCTTTGGGTCGATCAGAATAAAAGCGCTCGAAGATTTTCTCTAATTTGTCTTCGGGCACACCCGGTCCTTGATCCTCAAATGTGAGGCAAATCGCTTTTGGTTCGCGCACGGCTGTAATCGTCACAACACCATCTTCAGGCGAGAAAGAACGCGCATTTTCAACTAGATTTCGAATAACCTGCGCCAATGGGCCTTCACGCGCTTTCAATATTAGCGGACCTTCAACCGTATCAATATTCAGCTCAACTTCCGGCTGTCCCTCTTTGCGTGTATCCCGCCAGATCGACACCAGATCTTCCAACAGACGCTGCACATCAACATTCGTCGCTTTTTCGCGTGCGATCTCCGCTTCCAAACGCGACGCATTCGAAATATCCGTGATCAAACGATCCAAGCGCACAACATCACGTGAAATCACCTGCCGCATACGCTCGCGTACATTCTCATCTTCAACGGCCTCAGATGTTTCCACCGCAGACCGAATAGAGGTGAGCGGATTTTTCAGCTCATGCGCCACATCCGCCGCAAATCGTTCATTCAGCACAATACGGTCGTGCAGCGCCCCCGTCATCGCATCCAGCGCCTTAGCCAGATCACCAATCTCGTCTTTACGCTTGGAAATACCCGACATATCCAACCGGTTTGTCTTCCCAGACCGCACACGGTCAGCCGCAATGGATAAACGCCGCAATGGCCGCGCAATACCTGCCGTCAACAAGAATGACGTGATCAAAGACATCAACACCGCCACAGAAATAATCGGCGCGAGGGCTGCTCGTTCAGCGCGAATAATATCTTCCACATCACTGGCTTCAACCGTCAGCACACCCACAACAGCAGACACATATCGCACAGGCACAGACACAGAAATCAGCCGCTCGCCCCGCTCAGAAAAACGCTGCGCCGCTGCATTCTTGCCCGATAAAGCGATGGATAATTCTTCTTCTAATGATTTTGCGGCACTCGCATGTGTTGCGCCGCTCTCTTCATTAAAAACATTAGAGATATGCCTAGAAATACCAACAGCCCAACGATCCAACAAACCCGGTTTTTTCAAAGGCGGCAGCTCTGCTGTTTTGATAAATTCTTCCAGCAAAAAACTATCAGCAATCAGTTTCAAATCAGATGAATACAGCCGCACGCGTGTGTGAGGCGGCGCTTGCAGACGTTTTAGCGATGATCGCGACAGGCTTTCATTCAGCGTCGGGCGCGGCGTGCCGGATGTCGCCGTCAGGGATAACACGGATTCATATGTCAGCGCTTGCGCTTCCAGCGATTCTGTGCGCGCCTGCACCAACCCCGCACGGATCTCATTGACGAATAATGCACCAGTTATCAAAATCAGCAAGCCGGCAAGATTAGACGCCAGAATCAGCCGCGCAATACGCGACGTAAACAAGGAACGCACCGTTCGCATTGCAGATTGAATGAGGCCAAGCTCGTCTGTATTTGCCATTCGGCTAAAACCTCAATCCAATTCAGCAAACATCATATAAGATGCCTTATGCTTCTTTATAGCGATATCCCACACCATAGAGCGTTTCGATTGAATCAAATTCATCATCCTGATCGCGGAATTTTTTGCGCAGGCGTTTAATGTGGCTATCGATTGTGCGGTCATCCACATAAACCTGATCATCATAGGCTGCATCCATCAGCTGATCGCGGCTCTTCACATAGCCCGGACGTGTCGACAAAGCTTGCAAGATCAAAAATTCGGTCACAGTCAGGCGAACCACTTCACCCTTCCATGTACAGGCGTGACGGTTCGGGTCCAGCGTTAATGATCCGCGCACGATAGGCTTCTTGTCGCCCTCTTCAGACACACCCGCCCCGCGTGAGCGCCGCAACACAGCTTTCACCCGCTCAGACAAGAGGCGCATAGAACAAGGCTTACGGATAAAATCATCCGCCCCAATGTTAAAGCCGACCACTTCGTCAATCTCGTCATCTTTCGATGTCAGGAAAATCGCTGGCAGATTGGATGTCTGACGCAAACGGCGCAGCAATTCCATACCATCCATTTTCGGCATTTTTACATCAAGAATAGCCAATTCCGGCGGATGCTCGGCCAAGCCCTGCAAGGCCGCCTCGCCATCATGATAAGCGCGGACTGTATAACCTTCCGCCTCAAAAAAAGCTTTCAAGCTTTCAACGATATTCTCGTCATCATCGACCAAAGCGATAGTTGTCATGGGCATCCCCTTATATTTGGCCGCTTTTTACGCGTCAAAAATGCAAATCAGTTACACCTACTATAACGCAAGCCACATCTTGGCCAAGTCCTGACGCATATAAGGTTTAATTTAGGCGATTTGAGACAGA
>NZ_JBZXVU010000053.1:0-10753 GCF_058892565.1 Hirschia sp.
CGAGGACCTCTTTAATTTCGTTCAATGACTTACGTCCAAAGTTTGGAGTACGAAGCATTTCCGCCTCTGACTTCTGGATAAGGTCACCAATGTATACAATGTTGTCGTTACGCAAACAGTTTGCAGAACGAACAGACAATTCCAACTCATCAACTTTCTTGAGAAGTACTGGGTTAAAGCCAAGGTCTGGCTCTTGCTCAGCTTCTTGCTCAACAACTGGCTCATCAAAGTTGATAAGCAATTGAAGTTGGTCTTGAAGAATACGTGCTGCATAAGCAACTGCATCTTCAGGTGTCACTGAACCGTCAGTTTCGACAGTCAATGTCAATTTATCGTAGTCAAGAACTTGACCTTCACGTGTGTCATCCACCTTGAAGCCAACACGCTCCACAGGAGAGAAGATTGCGTCCACAGGGATAAAACCAAGTGGTGCATCGTCAGGACGGTTGCGGTCAGCAGGCACATAACCTTTACCAGAAGCAACAGTGAATTCCATACGGATATTCGCGCCATCATCCAACGTACAAATAACGTGGTCTGGGTTTAGAATTTCCATGTCGCCAGGAAGTTCAATTTGACCAGCAGTCACAACACCAGGACCAGAGGCAGACAAAGTCATACGCTTTGATGTCTCTGAAACCATGCTAATCGCAACGCGCTTTAGGTTAAGCACGATGTCAGTTACGTCTTCACGTACACCTGGAATAGATGAGAATTCGTGAACAACACCGTCAATCTGCACGCCTGTAATCGCAGCGCCTTGCAGTGAAGACAGTAGAATGCGGCGCAACGAAGAACCTAGAGTCGTTCCAAAACCGCGTTCCAGCGGCTCCACGATCAAGCTAGCCTTACGGCCAGCATCAAAGTCGTGCTCCACCACCGGACGGGATGGACGGATGAGCTCTTTCCAGTTTTTGTCGTTGACCTGAGCCATATTCATGAGGCGATCACCTTAGAAATTGCGTTTAAGTTTTGTTCAAAATGAACAGGACGAAGCGTTTAACCGTTTAAGATTATACGCGACGACGTTTTGGCGGACGACAACCATTGTGAGGAATGGCTGTAATGTCGTGGATAGTCGTGATCGTAAGACCAATAGACTGAAGCGCACGAAGAGCTGATTCACGGCCAGAACCTGGTCCACGAACTTGCACTTCTAATGACTTCAAGCCGTGCTCTTGAGCTTTACGACCTGCATCCTCAGCAGCAACCTGTGCAGCATAAGGAGTAGATTTACGAGAGCCTTTAAAACCCATGTGACCAGCTGAAGACCAAGAAATAGCATTTCCTTGAGCGTCAGTAATAGTGATCATTGTGTTGTTAAAGCTTGAGTTGACGTGAGCAACACCTGAAGAGATGTTCTTACGTGCACTACGTTTAACACGTGTTTGTTCGCGAGCCATACTAATGTATCCGGTCTATTTCTTCTTACCAGCGATTGCTTTCGCTGGACCTTTGCGCGTACGCGCATTGGTGTGAGTGCGTTGGCCACGAACTGGAAGACCGCGACGGTGGCGCAAACCACGGTAGCAACCCAAGTCCATCAAACGCTTGATGTTCATTGAGACTTCACGGCGAAGATCACCTTCAACCACATAGTCTGCATCGATAGCTTCACGAACTTGAATGACTTCAGCGTCAGACAAATCCTGTACACGACGTTCAGCCGCGATTCCCACTTTGTCACAAATCTCCTGCGCCTTCACCGGACCTATGCCGTGAATGTAGCGCAGCGCGATCGTAACGCGCTTATTCGTGGGTATGTTGACACCTGCAATACGGGCCACACTGCCCCTCCATTCATTAAACTGTTTCACGACCAAAGACGACAATTGGTCCTCACCCAGTGTATCGACACTGCATTCAGACCGTCTCTTCGCCGCGGAAGCCGACACTTATATGCTTTGATATTCCTGCGTCAACTAAATATTGACACAAAACTCGGCTTCTTTTCCTGTTTCCTGCTTATGCACCCAAAACTTTGTCGATTTCACGGGCTACAACGTCTATTTGCTGCATTCCATCCACTTCAGTTAACTTGCCTTGCTCCGCATAAATCGGAAGCAAAGGTGCAGTCTGCGCATTATAAGCATCCAAACGCTTCCGGAAACTCTCCGGATTGTCGTCTGTACGCCCTTCTTCTTCAAAGCGTTTAACGATTCGTTGCATCAACGCTTCGTCATCCACTTTCAATCGAATCACATGATCCACTTTTGAATTAAGAGTTTCCAACAATTTGTCCAAAGCTTCCGCTTGAGGAACCGTTCTTGGAAACCCATCAAAAATAAATCCAGCTGCACCTGAGTTCAGTTCCAGCTGTTCTTTGATTAGTTCTATAACAATCTCGTCAGAAACAAGACCGCCTGAGTCCATTATACTTGATACTTTTAGCCCTAATTCCGACCCGGAAGAACGTGCTGCACGCAGCATGTCCCCAGTTGAAAGTTGAACAAAACCACGTTCTGCCACGAGTTTCTTCGCTTGTGTGCCCTTACCGGCCGCTGGTGGTCCAAAAAGTATTAAGTTCATTTCTTGCGGCCCCCGAGCCGTGATCTTTTTATCATGCCCTCATATTGGTGGGCAATTAGGTGAGATTGAATCTGCGCTACAGTATCCATGGTTACAGAAACTACAATAAGAATAGATGTCCCACCAATATAAAATGGAATGGACTTAAAATTCATCTTTAAAATTTCTGGCAACAGACAAACTATAGAAAGATATATCGCACCAATCACGGTAAGGCGACTTAGCACATAGTCTAAGTAGTCAGCAGTTCTTTTGCCCGGTCTATATCCAGGAATAAAACCACCGTGTTTACGCAAGTTATCTGCAGTCTCTTCCGGGTTAAACACGATAGACGTGTAGAAGAAACAGAAGAAGACAACGAGCAATCCATACAAAACAACGAATAATGGTTGCCCAGGCCCGATGAGTGCGACAACGGAACGAAGCCCCTCAGACACAGCGCCACCACCAGCAGCCCCTTGTCCACTCGCCATCATGCCAGCCGCAGTTGTCGGGAGAATCAACAAAGAGGTTGCAAAAATAGGCGGAATAACTCCAGCGGTATTCAGCTTTAATGGAAGGAATGAATTTTCTCCCCCCATCATTCTGTTACCTTGCTGACGCTTTGGATACTGAATAAGCAAGCGACGCTGCGAACGCTCTACGAAAACAATAAAGACGATCATCGCCACACTAATTATCGCAATCGCAGCAAGCACAGTCACATTCATTGTGCCTTCGCGTGTAGAAACAAGCGCGTTCCAAATTGTTTTAGGCATAATCGCTACAATACCAGCAAAAATGATCAGAGAAATACCATTCCCTACTCCGCGTGCTGTTACCTGTTCACCCAACCACATTAGAAAGACTGTCCCACCCACAAGCGTCACGATTGTCGATGTCATGAAATACCAGCCAGGATCAAGCGCAACTGATCCACCCGTATCTGGGTTGATAGCACTCAAAGACGCCGCGATCCCATATGCCTGAGCAATAGCAAGCAATACTGTACCATAACGCGTGTATTGGTTGATCTGTTTACGGCCCGCTTCGCCCTCTTTCTTCAATCTCTCAAGAGAAGGTACGGCAGAAGTCGCTAGCTGCATGATGATAGACGCCGAAATATACGGCATAACATTCAACGCAAAAATAGCCATTCTCTCGATAGCACCACCGGAGAAGACATTCATCATCCCCAATATTCCACCAGACTGACCACCAAAGGCAGTAGCAAGATTTACGGGATCAATTCCTGGAATTGGGATCTGAGTACCAAGTCGGTAAACAATCAATGCACCAAGCGTAAACAATATACGCTGCTGCAATTCCTTCGCCTTACCAAAGGTCGAAAAATTGATATTCTTTGCGAGTTGTTCAGCGGCTGAAGCCATAAGTGCTCGCTCTCCTTAAAGCAGCAAAATGCCAGCTACGACGAACGAAGCTGACACAGTGCAATTATACTTTTCAATATCCTACGCGAATCGTAGGAAATGAGACAGTTCTATTCAGCACTTTTAACCGGCGCTGTAACAGTGACTGTGCCACCAGCTTTCTCGACAGCTTCAACAGCTGCTTTTGATGCGCCGGCAACAGTAATCTCTATTTTGGAGCTAATTTCACCTTTTGCAAGGAGGCGAATGCCATCCTTTGCGCGGCGAACAACACCAGAAGCGATTAAAGCTGCTTCATCCACAGGTTTTTTTGCATCAAGCTTGCCTTCTGTGATCGCTTTTTCAATACGACCAACATTTATCCAAGCAAATGTCTTCGCGTTTGGTCTGTTAAACCCACGCTTAGGCATACGCATGTGGATAGGCATTTGCCCACCTTCAAAACCTTTGATAGCTACACCTGAGCGCGCCTTTTGACCTTTAACACCGCGTCCAGCAGTTTTACCTTTACCGGACCCGACACCGCGGCCAACACGCATACGCGCAGACGTCGCGCCTAGATTATCTGAAAGTTCGTTGAGTTTCATAGTCTTATCCTCGAACCAGTCGCCAAACGCATTAATTCGCGCAGCGCTTGGGTCTAACCTTCAATCACTTCGACCAAGTGGCCGACTTTGGAAATCATGCCGCGGATAGAAGGAGTGTCCTCCAACTCACGTTCGCGACCTAGCTTATTCAAACCCAAGCCAACGAGTGTCTTGCGTTGTGTTTCGTTGCGGCGGATCGGGCTGCCGGTCTGACGCACACGCAGTGTTTTCTTATCTGCCATTGTGGTTACTCCAACCTATCCCGGCCCTACTGGGCCACCTCAGCTACACCGGCACCATCTGTACGACGGCCCACGATGTCTTGAACTTTAAGACCACGTTTTGAAGCAACTTGGCGAGGACTTGCTTGACCTTTAAGGGCCTGAACAGTTGCGCGAACCATGTTGTATGGGTTTGAAGACCCAATGGATTTTGCAACAACGTCTTGAACACCAAGAACTTCAAGTACCGCACGCATTGGACCACCGGCGATAACACCAGTACCCGCAGGCGCTGCACGAAGGTGAACTTTACCAGCACCCCAACGGCCTGAACCGTCATGGTGAAGTGTACGCCCTTCACGCAATGGCACACGAACCATTGTCTTTTTTGCTTCTTCAGTCGCTTTGCGAATGGCTTCAGGAACCTCACGGGCCTTACCGTGACCAAAACCAACACGACCTTTTTGGTCACCGACAACGACGAGCGCAGCAAAACCGAAGTTTTTACCACCCTTCACCACTTTGGCAACACGGTTAATCGCGACTAACTTATCAACGATTTCCGACTGTTCTTCATCACGGTCGCGGCCTTTGCGACCGCCTCTTTCACGATTATCACGTGCCATGACGGTCTCCTTCTAGAATTTCAAGCCGCCCTCACGGGCAGCATCAGCTAGGGCTTTGACACGGCCGTGGAAGATAAAACCTCCACGATCGAAAACACACTCCGAAACGCCAGCTTTAGTCGCACGTTCAGCAATGAGTTTACCGATGACAACTGCTGCATCTTTAGATGCGCCAGTGTTACCAGCCTTTTTAAATTCAGCTTCTAGAGTAGATGCTGAGACAATTGTTTTGCCTTCAGCATCATCAATAAGCTGTACGGAAATGTTCTTTGACGAACGGCTAACCGACAAACGTGGCTTTCCGTTCGCAATCTTCCGAAGGCGAGTACGCACGCGTTGGGCCCGGCGTATTTGTTTTTCGCGCGATGACAACATGGCTTACTTCTTCTTACCTTCTTTACGGCGAACATGTTCGCCTTCATAGCGGATACCTTTACCTTTGTAAGGCTCAGGTGGACGATAGCTACGGATCTCGGAAGCAACTTGACCGACAGATTGTTTATCAATCCCTTCGATCTTAACCTCAGTTGGCTTTGCACATTTGAATGTGATGCCTTCTGGAGCTTTGTGAACAACTGGGTGTGAAAACCCAAGGTTCAATTCCAAGTCGTTGCCTTTAACAGCAGCACGATAACCAACACCGACCAACTCTAGGTTTTTCTCAAAACCATTGGAGACGCCTTCAACCATGTTGAATATACGAGCACGAATAGTGCCCCAAAGCGCGCGGCTTTTGTTATCGTTTTCATCTTTCGGCGACACAATAATGTCAGCACCTTCAAGCTTAACTGAAACATCATCAGTCAAAGCAAGAGCTAGCTCACCCTTTGGTCCTTTTACCGAGATGTTTGTATCAGTGATGTTCACTGTTACTCCACTCGGTGCCGTTACAGGTTTTTTACCAATCCGGGACATATCAAATACTTCCTCTACGCCCTAGGATACCCGACAAAGAATTTCGCCACCGACATTCTCGGTACGAGCAACATTGTCTGACATCACGCCCTTAGGCGTTGATAAAATAGAAATACCCAGTCCATTACGCTCCAAAGGAATATCCTTAGAAGCAGAATATACACGACGTCCAGGTTTGGAAACACGGGCAATCTTTTGGATCACAGGTGCGCCGTCAAAGTATTTCAGCTCAATTTCAATCTCTGCTTTTCCGTCCTTCTCGACTTCAGTGTATCCACGGATGTAACCTTCAGATTGAAGGACATCCAATACACGGACGCGAAGTTTGGAAGCAGGCGTTACAACTGTAGACCGGCCACGCATTTGCGCGTTACGGATCCGAGTTAGCATATCGCCTAGAGGATCATTCAGGTTCATAGCCTATCCCTCTCTTACCAGCTCGATTTCACGAGCCCGGGGATCATCCCCGCGCTGCCAAGTTCGCGTAATGCGATACGAGACATCTTAAGCTTGCGGTAAAAACCGCGCGGACGACCTGTTACTTCACAACGATTACGCACACGGTTTGGTGCGGAGTTGCGAGGCAATTTAGCCAGTTTAAGGCGCGCATTGAAGCGATCCTCTAGTGGCGCATTGTCATCCAAAGCTTGCGCTTTCAAAGCAGCACGTTTAGCGGCATATTTTTCCACTAGACGCATACGCTTTTTGTTTTTCTCTACTGCACTTTTCTTAGCCATTTAAACTCTCTCCAGCGCTCTAGTTACGAAACGGAAAGCCGAACTCTTTTAAGAGTGCTTTCGCTTCTTCGTTAGTGGGCGCTGTCGTGCACACAATAATATCCATACCCCAAGGTTGATCAACTTCATCATAGTTGATCTCTGGGAAAACGAGGTGCTCTTTAAGACCCATTGCGTAGTTTCCGCGGCCATCAAAAGATCTACCGTTAAGTCCACGGAAGTCTTTCACGCGAGGAAGCGCAATAGTTGTCAAACGGTCTAAAAATTCATACATGTGCGCCCGACGCAAAGTAACCTTCGCACCGATTGTCATGTCTTCACGCAGTTTAAAACCAGCGATAGACTTGCGAGCTTTTGTTTCAACAGGCTTCTGACCTGAAATAGCTTGAAGAGCAGCTACCGCAGACTTAACCTTTTTAGAGTCAGATACCGCAGCACCCAAACCCATGTTGATTACAACTTTATCAAGTTTAGGTACTTGCATTTCATTGCTGTACTTAAACTCGTTTTTCATTTTTGCGCGAATTTCTTCCCTGTAAAGGGTTTGAAGCCGCGGCTCGTATGTGGCGACATCAGACATCGATGGCCTCCCCTGAGCGTTTTGCAACACGAACCTTACGGCCATTGTCATCAGTTTTGAAACCGACGCGTGTTGGTTTACCGTCACGTGGGTCTATGTGAGCCACGTTAGAAACATGCATAGGGGCTTCAAAATTCTTGATGCCACCTTGGTCGGCTTGAGTAGGTTTTGTGTGACGTGAAACCATGTTCACACCTGACACAACAACCTTCTGGTCATCGACGAGTACACGAGAGACAACGCCCTGCTTACCTTTGTCTCTACCAGAAAGCACAACGACCTTGTCACCCTTCTTGATCTTAGCTGCCATAATTATAGCACCTCCGGAGCAAGTGAGATGATTTTCATGTGGTTTTTAGCGCGCAATTCACGAGGAACTGGTCCAAAAATACGAGTACCTAGCGGCTCACCATTTGTGTTGATAATAACTGCAGCGTTAGAATCAAAACGAATGACTGAACCATCACGACGTTGGATGTCTTTTTTGACGCGTACCACAATCGCACGGCGCACATCACCCTTCTTTACACGACCTTTAGGTGTCGCTTCTTTAATAGAAACAACAATCTGGTCGCCAACTGAAGCGTAACGACGTTTAGCACCACCAAGAACCTTGATGCACTGAACGCGTTTTGCACCGGAGTTATCCGCTACATCCAAGTTTGATTGCATCTGGATCATGAATTAGATCCTTCCGCAGCCGTAATTAATTCCCAACGCTTCAACTTAGAGCGAGGCGGACATTCTTGGATAGATACTTTCTGTCCAACAGTCGCCACATTACTCTCATCGTGAGCGTGGTATTTCTTTGACCGACGAACGGTCTTTTTCAAAAGGGGGTGAAGGTAAGTACGATCAACACGTACTACTGCAGTTTTATCCGTTGCTGTGGATACAACCACGCCTTCCATAATCCGCCTGGGCATTGTTCTCTATTCCCTCAAACTCACGCAGCGCCGGTTTGCGCTTTGGATTTTTCCGCTAGGATCGTCTTGATCTTTGCGATGTCCTTACGCACCTGCCGCACGCGGGCGGTGTTCTCCAACTGACCTGTTGCCTGCTGGAAGCGAAGATTGAACTGTTCTTTCTTGAGTTTCGTCAATTCAGAAACAAGTTCATCGGGCGTCTTTGCGCGAACGTCTTCAATTTTCATTTTTTTCCAACGCTCCCTATTCGCCCAACCGTTTGACGATCTTGGTTTTGATCGGCAATTTGGCGGCACCTAGAGAAAGAGCTTCACGCGCAATCTCTTCAGTTACACCATCGATCTCAAACATGATACGACCTGGTTTTACTTTAGCCGCCCAAAATTCTGGCGACCCCTTACCTTTACCCATACGTACTTCTGTCGGTTTTGCTGACACAGGCACATCTGGAAAGATTCTGATCCATACTTTACCCACACGTTTCATGTGACGGGTAATAGCACGACGAGTGGCCTCAATCTGACGAGACGTCACACGCTCTGGCTCGAGCGCTTTAAGACCATATGAACCGAATGTCAAAGTCGCGCCACCTTTGGCGTTTCCTTTGATGCGGCCCTTAAACTGTTTGCGGAACTTAGTCCGTTTTGGTTGCAACATGACCTATCTCCTTAACCCCGACTATTATTGTCAGGACGAGATTGACGTGCACGAGCATCACCAGAGGCTTCAGCTTTGCGATCACGTGCCATTGGGTCGTGCTCCATGATCTCACCTTTGAAGATCCAGACCTTGATACCAATGATACCGTAAGTTGTCATAGCTTCGGCAACACCATAGTCGATGTCAGCACGTAGAGTGTGAAGTGGAACACGTCCTTCGCGATACCATTCAGTACGCGCGATTTCTGCTCCACCCAAACGACCAGCTACGTTCAACCGAATACCTTCAGCGCCCAAACGCATAGCAGACTGGATAGTCCGCTTCATTGCGCGACGGAAAGATACACGACGCTCTAGCTGGCGTGCTACGTCTTCAGCAACAAGTTTCGCATCAATCTCAGGCTTGCGAACTTCAACAAGGTTTACGAAAACCTCGTCAGTTACAAACTTGGAAAGATCTTTACGAAGCTTCTCGATGTCAGCACCTTTTTTACCGATAACCATCCCTGGACGAGATGTGTGAACAGTTATGCGGCACTTCTTGTGAGGACGCTCAATAATAATTTTCGAAATACCTGCACGGCGAGCCAAAACTTCACCAGTACGTTTTCCTGAATTGTCGTCCTTTGGACGCCACTCTTGAATGTATTTACGCAAACGCAGGTCTTCGTGCAGCAAACGACCGAAGTCGACACTGTCCGCATACCAACGACTGTCAGCTGTACGGTTGACGCCTAGGCGTAACCCGATGGGATTTACCTTCTGACCCATTATGCCGCCTCCTGGCTTTCAGCGTCCATAGAAGCATCACGCAAGACGATAGTCATCTGTGCGAAAGGCTTAAGGATGCGTGCTGCGCGACCACGAGCACGTGCCCGGATACGCTTCATGACGAGGTTTTTACCCACGTGAGCCTGAGCAACGACAAGACTGTCAATGTCCAAACCGTGATTGTTTTCCGCGTTTGCAATCGCAGAGTTCAGCAGCTTCAACACTTCATTAGAGTGACGCTTGCGTGAAAATGTTAATTCAGCTTGAGCTTTTTCGACTGACATTCCACGAATGGATTGCGCGATCAAGTTCAGCTTTTGCGGGCTTACGCGAAGCATACGCAATACTGCGCGACTTTCGTTAGCTGCCTGCTTTGGAGGATTTTTGGCCTTACCCATCGTCCCTACTTCCGCTTCGCTTTTTTATCGGCACCATGGCCGTAATATGTCCGCGTAGGTGCGAACTCACCAAATTTGTGACCAACCATGTCTTCCGACACGTTAACAGGTATAAACTTGTTACCGTTGTGAACCTGAAACGTCAGACCCACAAAGTTTGGTAATACAGTCGAACGACGTGACCAAGTTTTGATCGGCGTCGGACGTGTAGCCTCTGCGGCGACTTCTGCTTTTTTAAGCAAGTAGCCGTCGACAAAAGGACCTTTCCAAACGGAGCGTGGCATATCTATATTCCTCCGCTATTTCTTGTTGCGACGACGAACGATCAAACGATCAGTCGTTTTGTTATTACGAGTCTTTGGACCGCGAGTTTTCTTACCCCATGGTGTCACTGGGTGACGACCACCGGAAGATTTACCCTCACCACCACCGTG
>NZ_JBZXVU010000054.1:0-11085 GCF_058892565.1 Hirschia sp.
CGGTTTCCAAGGTTATCGATATCATCGACCTCCCCTTTACCCTCCTTCAGCCCCAACACAGTCGACATCACACCAAGGATATCATCCTCGCGCAATGTACGCTCAGTGTCTGGCGCTTCTTCCAATGTAAAGCCAAGGCGCATGTTCATTTTCACACGACCAACAGCCGATAAATCATAGCGTTCGCTGTCGAAGAACAATTGGTTAAACAATGCTTCAGACGCTTCAAGTGTTGGTGGCTCACCTGGACGCATCACACGGTAGATATCAGACAATGCTTCAGTACGGTTTGACGCTTTGTCTACCTTCAACGTGTTACGAAGCCATGGGCCACGCGCAGCTTCACTATCAGTATCGAGGACAGTAATCATGTCCACACCAGCATCGCGAAGCTCTGCAATACTTTCTTCCGTTAGCTCATCACCAGCTTCAACGAAGATCTCACCTGTTTCCATGTTGACGATATCTTCACCAACAAATTTACCTTCAAGGAAAGTAGATGGAACAAGCACTTCTTCAACACCAGCTTCGCCGGCGCGCTTGGCTTTAATCGGAGAAATTTTCTTCCCACCGTTAAAGACAACCTTACCATCAGCAGCATTAAGAATATCAAATTCCACACGAACGCTTTTCCAGCGATCAGGAGAGAATGATGTGATCCAACCAGCTTTATCAATGCGATAGCCTACTTTGGAATAGAATGTATCCAAAATACGCTCATGGTCGTAACCAAGCGCCTGAAGCAATGCCGTTGCAGGCAGCTTACGCTTACGGTCGATACGCACATGCATGATATCTTTTGCATCGAATTCAAAATCGAGCCATGAACCACGGTATGGAATAATACGTGCAGCAAACAACAACTTACCAGAAGCGTGCGTTTTACCTTTATCGTGATCAAAGAACACACCTGGAGAACGGTGCATCTGAGACACGATAACGCGCTCAGTACCATTCACGATGAATGTACCTTTTTCCGTCATCAACGGAATATCACCAAGATAAACGTCTTGCTCTTTAATATCTTTAATAGAGCGAGCGCCGGTTTCTTCGTCTGTTTCAAAAACGATCAGACGCAATTTGACCTTCAGAGGAGCAGCATAATTCAAGTCACGCTGCATACACTCCTGTGTATCAAACTTAGGCGGCTCAAACTCATAAGACACATATTCAAGGGTCGCACGATCAGAAAAATCTTTGATCGGGAACACGGACCTGAACACAGCGTCTAGGCCTTCGCCTTCACGCTCAGATGATGATACGTGCATTTGCAAGAAATGCTCATAAGATGAACGCTGAATCTCGATCAGGTTCGGCATTTGGATTGATTCTGGGATATTCCCGAAGGATTTCCGAATACGCTTTTTCGCCGTAAACGACAGAGCCATGTTTGGGCCTCTTCTTAAGGGTAGCTACATCGCGCCAATCAAGGGAACGTAGGAACCTCGCCACATCCGGTGCGCAAAAGCGACGACCCAATTGGGACGCCGCCTTAAAGTTTTAAGGCTATTCGACCACCTTTACGCGGGGTGACCGAATCGCCTGCATTCGTAAAGCTTACTTAAGCTCGACTTCAGCACCAGCTTCTTCAAGTTTTTTCTTGATTTCTTCAGCTTCTGCTTTGTCAACGCCTTCTTTAACTGCCTTAGGAGCAGCTTCAACAAGCTCTTTCGCTTCTTTCAGGCCAAGACCTGAAACGATTTCACGAACAGCTTTAATAACGTTGATTTTCTTAGCGCCAGCAGCTTTCAACACGACGTCGAATTCTGTTTTCTCTTCAGCAGCAGCAGCGGCTTCACCACCACCAGCAGCAGCAACAGCAACAGGAGCAGCAGCAGACACGCCCCACTTTTCTTCAAGAAGAGTAGCTAGTTCAGCAGCTTCCATAACAGACAATGCTGACAAGTCTTCTACGATTTGTTCTAATTTGGACATTGGGTTTCTTCCTAATACTTCTATAGTCTTTAAACTTGAACTGAGTGTTTAGAGATGTTGTTCTTAAGCAGCGTCTTTTGTGCTGTACGCCGAAATGACGCGAGCCAATTGACCAGCTGGTGCCTGAAGTACGCCAGCAACTTTCGTTGCAGGAGCCTGAATAACACCAATGATCTTGCCACGCAGCTGATCCAGAGAAGGCATTTTGGCAAGAGCCTCAACCTTAGCTTTATCAAGCACGTCATTTTCCATAATCCCACCAACGAGAACGAGCTTTTCGTTATCTTTGGAATAGGCTGCACAAACCTTAGCGGCTGATACAGGGTCTGGTGCATAAGCAATAGCAACTGGACCAGTAAACATACCAGCCAGTTCATCACCACCACGACCATCAAGAGCAATCTTAGCAAGACGGTTCTTAATAACTTTTAGACTTGCACCTTCAGCAGCGAGCTTCGTGCGCAGGTCAGACATCTCCGCCACAGTCAGTCCGGAATAATGGGTTACGATTACCGCACCCGCCTCACCAAAAATACCTTTCAGCATCTCTAGCGCTTTAATTTTTCCAGCTCTATCCATAGCGGCCTCCAATTTAGGTAACCGAACCATCCGGTCACCCCAGGATAGCACACGAACATCTGCCATATCGCACTCGCACAACCCACAAGGAGCTGAATGAGGTACGACTAACTTATGTTAGTGTACCCCCGTCCCAGGGCGATATAGAAACCCAGATCACAATCAGATTTTACAACCCAATCGCGAACCTTATCCTTACACCCCGTCTCATACGGGCCAAATGATTATGTGGACAATTCAGAAGAACTGCCCCCACCCGCAATCTCGGACGAGAAAGGCGACAGTACGATGTTAACCACCGAGCTGTCGCCGAATTGATCTCTTATGCACACTTACGCGTCAGATGCAAGTGCTTCCTGAGTATCAATTTCAACACCAGGCCCCATTGTGGAGCTCAGTGTAATCTTTTTAACGTATGTTCCTTTCGCACCAGAAGGACGAGCCTTCTGCAAAGCAAGGATCAAAGTACGTGCATTTTCTTCAATTGCGTCTTGAGAAAAAGAAGCTTTCCCAACACCAACATGAACAATACCAGTTTTCTCAGCACGGAACTCAACAGCACCACCTTTTGCATCAGCAACAGCTTTAGCAACGTTTGGTGTTACAGTTCCGACCTTAGGGTTTGGCATAAGACCACGCGGACCAAGAACCTTACCTAGACGACCAACAATAGCCATCATATCAGGTGTCGCAATCACGCGATCAAAGTCCATCTTACCTTCTTGAATTTCTTCCATAAGGTCTTCAGCACCCACGATGTCTGCACCTGCTTCACGTGCTTCATCAGCTTTTGCATCACGCGCAAAAACAGCAACACGCACTGTACGACCAGTACCATGCGGAAGTGACACCACACCACGAACCATCTGATCCGCATATTTAGGGTCAACACCAAGATTTACAGCAATTTCTACTGTTTCATCAAACTTAGCAGTTGCGTTTGATTTTACCAATTCCGCAGCAGCAGCAAGCGTATACGCTTTACCAACTTCTACTGCAGAACGCGCTGCAGCAATACGTTTTCCAACTTTAGCCATAATACTACTCCGTCACCGTCAAGCCCATCGCACGGGCAGACCCAGCGATAATCTTAGCACCTTGATCAGCATCAGCTGTGTTCAAATCTTGCAATTTAGCTTCAGCGATTTCACGGCATTGAGCCATTGTCACAGAACCAGCAACAGCACGCCCAGGCTCAGTACCACCTTTAGAAAGACCAGCAGCCTTTTTAAGGTAATAACTTGCCGGCGGTGTCTTTGTCGCAAACGTGAAAGACTTATCTTGATAGTAATCAATCACCACAGGAATAGGCATACCCTTTTCCATTTCCTGTGTTTTAGCGTTAAACGCCTTACAGAATTCCATGATGTTGATACCGCGCTGACCCAATGCAGGACCAACAGGTGGAGACGGGTTGGCAGAGCCAGCCGGAATTTGCAGCTTAAGCTGCCCAAGTAATTTCTTCGCCATGATTTCCCTTTCAAAACGCGAAGCGTGCGCACAGAATAAATTCCATACGCACCGGGAATGACGTGGTGCGGCGGCACTATGGACTTACAGCCCGCCTCCCACATCGTTAATTAGCCAGCCCAAAAGCCTATAGCTTTTCAACCTGACCAAATTCTAGATCGACCGGTGTTTCACGGCCAAAGATGGATACAGTTACTTTCAGACGAGCTGCTTCAAGATCAACATCTTCAACAGCACCCTCAAAGGAAGCAAATGGACCATCTGTAACTTTAACTTTTTCACCAACTTCATAAATGACATTTGGTATTTCTGGACGCTCAGCAGCCTCAGAAGCTTGCCCCATAATCCGGTCAACCTCAGACTGAGGAACCGGCAAAGGCTTTTTACCGCCATCAGCACCCAAGAACCCTGTCACTTTTGGTGTTTCTTTTACCAAGTGATAAGCAGCATCCGTTAGCTGCATTTTCACCAGAACATATCCAGGAAAATAGCGACGCTCTGTCGTCTTCTTTTTACCACGCACCACAGACACAACTTCTTCTGTCGGCACTTCAATTTCTTCAAAAAGGTGCTCAAGCTCTTGCATTGCCGCTTGCTCGCGAATGGAAGCAGCAACTTTTTTCTCAAAATTTGAGTATGCGTGAACGATATACCATCTGGCTTTGGCCATGGGGTTTTAGATCCCTGTAATTAGCTTAACAACGGCCGAGACGACCCAATCCGTTAGCAAAAAGAAAATTGATGCAAATACAACCATGATCAAAACCATGATTGTTGCCGCTACAGTTTCCTGTCGCGATGTCCAAGTTACTTTTCGTCCTTCAGCACGCACCTGACCGAAAAAGGTAAAAGGGTTCGTGCGCTTCTTGGTCTCAGCCATGAGCTATCCGTGTCTTCCCGATTTTAAGGGATGGGTTAAGGGAGGCCTTGTAGTCGAACACAGGCCTCACGTCCATACCTATCTAAAAAAACTATAATCTTGGGTTTCTAATTGACTTAGGTCATCGTAAGTTTCAAGCCCAAATAGTCAGAAACTTCCACAAGCTACCCTCGCCAATATTCATATCCTTCTGCAGAAATTGCTCAACAATTATCCACTCAATTAAGTCAGATGCTGCATCTTGGTCGTATTTTCTTAAATTTGCAGTTTTTTTCTATAAAATACAAATGTTAGACTGGCATATCTTCAATTTTCGTATTGAATAAAGTAATGGAATTTACAAACACCGATTCTAAATATTTCGACGAGATGTTCGGCTATGCCGACCAAACCCGTGCGCCGTATGAAAAATACTATGAATGGCTAAGAGGCAAAGACCCCTCTGAGTTAAAAAAGAAATCACGTGATGCCGAAAATTTCTTTCGACGCACGGGGATTACTTTCAATGTTTATAGTCAGGCAGAAGCCGATGAGCGCCTCATCCCCTTTGATCTCGTGCCGCGAATCATCTCCGCACAAGAATGGTCAAAACTCTCAGAAGGCATTGAACAACGCGTCCGTGCGATAAATGCCTTCCTGCATGATATATATCATCGCCAAGAAATTGTTCGGGCAGGCAAAATCCCTGAAGAAATGATTTCTAACAATGTTGCCTTTCTTCCTGAAATGATTGGTGTAACACCTCCTGGCGGCGTTTACACACACATTACTGGAACTGACATTGTTCGAACCGGCGAAAACGAATTCTACGTTCTGGAAGATAATGCACGCACACCTTCAGGTGTCTCATACATGCTCGAAAATCGCGAAACCATGTTGCAGATGTTTCCTGAGCTGTTTTCCAAAATTAAAGTTCAACCCGTTTCAGATTACCCGCGAGACCTGCGTCATTCATTATCACGCTGCCGCCCAACAAAATGTGATCAACGTCCTGTCATCGCAGTGTTAACGCCCGGCATTCACAATTCAGCCTATTTTGAGCACGCATTTCTTGCAGATCAAATGGGCGCAGAGCTTGTCGAAGGCAATGATCTACGCGTCGAGAATGGCCGCGTCGCAATGCGCACAACTCGTGGCTACAAACCTATTGATGTCATCTACCGCCGCATAGATGATGATTTCCTTGACCCAATGAATTTCAATCCAGATTCATTATTAGGAGTCCCCGGAATACTTGATGTTTACCGCTCTGGGGGCATTACTATCGCAAACGCGCCGGGAACAGGAATTGCCGATGATAAAGCAATTTACTCATACATCCCTGAAATTGTTAAATTTTACACGGGCGAAGAAGCCATATTAAAAAACGTCCCAACATGGAGATGTTCAGACGCGGATTCTCTTGCCTATGTATTAGATAATCTTGCAGACCTCGTCGTCAAAGAGGTTCATGGATCAGGCGGTTACGGCATGCTTATCGGCCCGACATCGTCGAAAAAAGAAATCGCCGCATTTGAAGCTAAATTGCGTGCAAACCCTGAAGTGTATATCGCCCAGCCAACATTGTCGCTTTCTACAACACCGATTTTCACCAAATCAGGCTTAGCCCCGCGCCATGTTGATTTGCGTCCATTTGCGCTAATGTCACCTGACAATATCAAAATCACGCCAGGTGGATTGACTCGTGTTGCAATGAAATCAGGTTCACTTGTCGTAAACTCCAGTCAGGGCGGTGGCACAAAAGATACTTGGGTATTGAAGGAATAGAGCATGCTAGGGAAAACAGCTGGCGGCCTATTTTGGATGTTCCGCTATCTCGAAAGAGCCGAAAACATAGCCCGCTTATTCGACACTGGGTATCGCATATCTGTGACCCGTTCAGCGTCAAGTTCGGATGAATGGTCTCACATAATCACAGCCGTGGGGAGTTCAGAAGAATACCTACAACGCTATGACGAGTATGAATATTCAAAAGTCGTCAATTTTTTACTCTGCGATAAAACTCACGGCTCAAGTGTGATCAGCTCGATCATCGCGGCTCGTCAGAATGCACGTCTTGTTAGAACAGCTCTCACCCGAGAAGTCTGGGAAGCTGTGAACGAAACTTGGCTCACGCTCAAAACTGTTCTTTCAAAACCCGTAAAAGAATCTGACCTGTCAGACGTTTTAGCACTAATTCGCCAACAAACGTCTCATGTTCGCGGTGCATTGCACGGCACCATGCTTCGCAATGATATTTATAATTTCACGCGTTTGGGCACTTTTATAGAAAGAGCGGACAACACAGCCCGTATTCTCGATGTGAAATATTATGTCCTCCTCCCCTCTATATCTTATGTCGGCTCCTCTTTGGACAATGTTCAATGGGAAGCGATATTAAGATCAGTCTCTGGAGAACGCGCATTTCGTTGGATTCATGAAAATGAAGAGGTCGAGACCTCTATGCCGACATCCATCGTGAAATTCTTAGTTCTAGATGGACGCATGCCAAGATCTCTCAATCACAGCACTGAAAAGGTCAAACGTAATCTACGTTATTTATCAAATGCGTATGATACTACGTCTGAAAGCCTAGAGCTGGCCAAAGCACTTCACACCTTCACCCAGGACCAAACAGTCTCGTCAATATTCGACCTTGGACTGCATGAATTCCTGAAAACTTTCATCCAAAAAGCCGGAGCCTTGGGCACCCAAATCGAAAAAGATTTCCGCTTTTATGATTAACTAAAGATATTTCTATGCGCCTAAGCATTTCTCATGAAACACGCTATCAATATGATGCTCCAGTATCATACGCTCTTCAACAGCTGCGCTTAACGCCTAAATCAAGCGCGGGACAAACCGTCCTTGACTGGAAGATAGAAATTGTTGGTGGAAACCTACAATGCTCATTTACCGACCATCACAATAATAAAGTTGATCTCATCCGCTTTGCACCAGATGTGACGGAAATTATTGTGCGATGCAAAGGTGAGATAGAAACAGCAGATCGTGCAGGTGTGATTGGTCCTCATGGTGGATATGCACCGCTTTGGTTGTTTAGACGTCATACCCGTCTGACAAAACCAGGCCCTGAAATAAAAAAGCTAGCGAAATTGCTAGATGCTTCTGAAAACTCAATTGCACAATTGCACACACTCAATGATGCTATTCTAGCGGCAGTAAACTACACTAAAGACGAGACAAACTCTGCAACAACAGCAGAAGAGGCCCTCACTAAAGGCAAAGGTGTGTGCCAAGATCACGCTCATATTTTTATATCGGCGGCTCGTGAAGCAGGCTATCCAGCCCGCTATGTTTCCGGCTTCCTTATGACGGATGATATCAAACTTCAAAATGCTGGACACGCATGGGCTGAAGCCTATGTCGACAATATCGGATGGATTGGATTTGATCCCCCAAACGAACAATGCCCCGACGAAAGATATGTCAGAGTTGCAACAGGCCGAGATTCGCGTGAAGCTTCACCAATTTCCGGTCTTGTGCAGGGCGATGTAGAAGAAAAGCTTGTCGTAAGCCTCCAAGTGCAACAATAAGGACGCTGAACTGATTCTGCGCATTTATAAGGAGCGGGAGTTATGACTTATTGTGTTGGAATGCTCTTAAACAAAGGGCTTATTTTCATGTCAGACACACGCACAAATGCGGGTGTCGACAACATCTCGACTTTCAAAAAAATGTTCACATGGTCAAATCCTGGTGAACGAGTCATCACGATAATGACTGCAGGAAACCTTGCGACGACTCAAGCACTTGTATCTGTATTAGATGAGCGCACCAAAGCCCCCAAAGACAGAAAGCCTTCCATACTTCAAGCGCCTTCTATGTTTCAAGTTGCCAATATAATTGGCGACACGCTGCGGGAAATCATCAGAGACCAGAAAGATGATGGCCAACAAGCATCATCCACTTTCAATGCGACCATTATTATCGGCGGCCAGATAAAAGGTTCTGAACCAAGGTTATTTCTGGTTTACCCTGAAGGTAATTTCATCGAAGCCAGCAAAGAAACGCCGTTTTTCCCGATCGGAGAAACAAAATACGGCAAGCCTATTATTTTGCGCGCTTATGATCCAGATATGTCTTTCGAGCAAGCGACCAAATTACTCATGGTTTCGTTTGACTCCACGATCAAAGCCAATCTCTCTGTAGACCTCCCTATCGATCTACAATGCTATGAAGCTAACAGCTTCAACGTCACGCATGAAAAGAGAATCTATAAAGATGATGACTATTATCTCAGCATATCATCAGGCTGGGGCGACGCTTTAAAAGCGGCATTTGAAGAGTTAGAAGATTTCAAATTTTAGCACCAACAACTTAGATCGAATCCAATTGCTCATAAAGAGCCGCCCTTTCTTCTTTTGATAGAATGCGCGGCTCTACAATCGGATCGCCAGTGGAAGAATCAAAAAACGGATTTTGCTTGTAAGATCCAGTCAGCTTTGCTTTCATCACACCGGACAGGACTTTAAAAATAGTTCTTTTTACGCCCACTTGCTTAATAGGGCCGTTTATAGCTGTTTGAGTATTTACATTAAAGACACATGGCCCAAGCAGCTTATCTCGCTCCTCTCCCATTGCTGGGTGCGTAATTCCAGTGTGGATCACCCCCACAAATGCGAATTTGTGATCACGCAATGTGTTGGCTATTGGCGTATTACAACAACTAGAACGCCACCGCATAAGTCCATTTTTTGACAAACGTATACATTGAAGTTTTTCGATACCCTGCTCAAAGCTCACCAAAGCAGGTATTGTTTGGCACACCTGTGTTCCTCCATGCTCATCAAGAACTTTATTGGCATCACCAAGAAAAGCTGCTGCCTGACAATCCCTGCAATAACATTTGGCGCGATTTACTGTCTTGGGTGATACGTTCGCTACATGCCCGACAATTTCTCCACATTCACATCCAATTTTCATTTGATTCTCCCCGTTTCTCTATTTGGTATTGGCGCTTCCAAATCTATGCCCGTCAACGCTTGAAGAATTATCTACAGGAAACAAGCTACCAAAAAAATGCGCTCCCCCTGACGCGGCGACACGGTTGTCAGCGGAAAATTGAAGCGTAAGCTTGCTCAAAATTCAAATATTGCAAAACAGGACGCTTTAATGTCACTGACTTCCTCATTAAAAGATCGCTTGCAGCTTCCTGCTATAGCGTCTCCAATGTTCATCATCTCGAACCCTGATCTTGTTATCGCACAGTGCAAGGCAGGTATTGTTGGTGCATTTCCATCCCTCAATGCGCGCCAACCGGGACAATTTGAAGAATGGCTACAGCGTTTAAATAAGGAAATTGGGCCAGAAGATGCGCCCTATGCTGTAAATCTCATCCTTCATCGCTCAAATGTTAGATTGGAAGAAGATCTTGCACTCTGCGTAAAATATAAAGTGCCGATGATCATCACATCCTTAGGTGCCAGAACAGATGTAAATGATGCTATTCACAGCTATGGCGGTATTGTTCTTCACGATGTAATCAATCAAAAGTTTGCCCACAAAGCGATCGAAAAAGGCGCAGATGGTTTAATCCTTGTCGCCGCTGGTGCTGGTGGCCATGCTGGGACACAATCTCCATTCGCATTAGTGCGTGAAACACGCGAATGGTTTGATGGTCCTATCGCTCTGTCAGGCTCGATTGGTCACGGAGCCTCCATTGCTGGCGCAATCGCAATGGGAGCAGATTTTGCTTATATGGGATCGATATTCATTGCCACTGATGAAGCCAATGCAGTCGCAGGATACAAACAAATGATCGCGACCTGTTCAGCAGAAGATATACTCTATTCCAACATTTTTACCGGTGTACATGGCAATTATCTTAAACCTTCCATCGTCAATGCTGGCCTAGACCCCGACAAATTGGCTGGGCAAGAAGCTGAAAAAATGGATTTCGCCGCCATGGGTAGTGATGCAAAAGCATGGAAAGATATCTGGGGCTGTGGCCAAGGCATTGGGACAATTAAAGATGTTCAACCCGCCTCCCAACTTATTGAGAGACTTAAATCAGAATACAAAACAGCATTGGCTAGATTAAACCAATAACAAGTTTCAATTATCTCCCAAAGCAAAAGCCCGCTCCCTAAACAAAGGAAGCGGGCTTTTTGTTTCCAATGGCAGGGGCAGAAGGACTCGAACCCTCGACCGTCGGTTTTGGAGACCGAAGCTCTACCAACTGAGCTATACCCCTGCATATTCTTGTTATGTTCAGACAG
>NZ_JBZXVU010000055.1:0-20309 GCF_058892565.1 Hirschia sp.
TTGGTGGCTTCAATCCTGATTGCTCAATTATTCTTCGATCTGGAAGGCTGGTTTGAACAAAGACAGCGAGACATGGATGCTGACCAGATATTTAAGTCTTTGAGCAAAGAAGGCGGTGGAGCGCCGGAGCCGTTTATTCTTTATCTTCGTCCTTTTGCGTCTACCGACAAAATAGGCGCAAAGAAAACAAAACTCGTTGGGCTTGGTGCAAGTTCTATGGGCAATGGAACGCTTATGGTTGCTTCTGATAGAGTTGAATTTGAAGAAGAAATTGAAAAGGCATTGCGTCCATTGGGAAAACTGGTGGCTCTTGGCAAACCGCTTGAGCATATGGGAGCGGGCCGTATTCGGGTGGCTGATGATGTATGGCAGGACGCAATCAAATTGTTGATCGACAAGTCTGAAATGATTGTGCTTTTGCCCTCACCAAGAGAAGGTACAAGCTGGGAAGTTGAGCATTTATTGACATCTGGTGCACTGAAAAAGACCATTGTGGTTGATCCGCCAAATGACCGAGGATCGATTGAAAATGGATATGATCCAGTCAATGAATGGCGCGGTGTGGCTCAAACATTTCATGCTCATGGATATGAATTGCCAGAGGATGAAGAAGAAGGATCTTTGATTATTTTTGGTGATAATAAAAAGCCGGTGAGAACGTCTAAAATAGGTTTAAGCGGTGAAAATCAGGTCCGCAAATTTGCAAAAATGCTACAAAAGTCATTGCGAGAAAACGCGACGGACGAGATGGGGATAAAAACAGAAGATGCGTAATATTTCGAGTACAGTTTTGGCGCTGGCGGCAATGGTGTTATCCAGCATGACAACATATCTGACCTTTTTTGATGCGCGCTACACGCTGACGGCAGCAATTGCTGATGTTAAAGGGCAAGTGAACCGTGGTTTTTCATCCAATAGTGAAACAAAGAGCGCAAGCTATAGATTTTATATTGATGCATCGCTTGTTTTATCCAACAGGGGGACGCGGTCTTTGGTTGTCTCTGATGTCTCAGTCGTGAAATCATCGAACGTGGATAAGTGTGTTATTGCCGAAGACGAAAAACGGGTGCGTGTTCAGGAATATTCTGCTGATGGCAGACAAACAGCATACATCAAACCGTTTATTGTGGAGCCAGGGACGGTGGGGGCCAAGACATTCTGGATGAACCCATCATCAATTGATCAAGAGGTGGCTGCATCGGAAGAATTTGACCTAAAACCAACCCAAGATTTGTGGTGTTTTGAATGGAAGGTTTTTGATCCAAACGGCAAAAAACACGAAAATTCTATGCCTGCATTCCTGCTTGATGTGTCGTTTGACCTTGAAGAAGGGGAAACAACACCAGAAGGTATTATGAAAATTGAAGGTAAAAGTGGGCCAACAGAATTGCTAAAACGCGGCTTGTTTTAGGCTATTTTGTTCCGGGATATTTAGGGCGTGATTTGGCTCTATAATTGCGCTTTGAATACCCGTCCGCATTGCGATAAGGATCAAGCTTTTTGGCGCTTGTGCCTTGGCGACGAACGGGTTTTTCTGGTTTTTCTGGCGGCACAAAAACGCTTGATTTAGGATCAGGCTTAAGGCTTTTATCTGCTTTGGATTTATCAATTAATCCATCACGTTCGCCCGCTGTCATTGTGCGCCATTTGCCCTCTGACAGTTCACCAATATGGACATGGCCAATGCGGATACGGAAAAGATCAACCACATGCAGCTGCACCAGCTCTGCCATGCGGCGGATTTGGCGATTGCGGCCCTCTGTCAGAATAAAGCGCAGCACCTGACCGCCTTCATGCGTGACGATAGCAGGCTTGAGGGCACGGCCATCCATACGCAATCCGTGGCAGAGGCGTCTGATTTTTTCATGCGTGATAGTGCCATTCACAGTGACAAGGTATTCTTTTTCACTGTCGGCATCTGGGCCAATGACGGCTTTTGTCAGCACACCATCTTCTGTGAGGATAAGGAGGCCGCGCGAATCTTTATCGAGCCTGCCAACAGGGGCAAGGCGGGTATCACGGTCAGGGATAGTTTCAGATTGTCCTGATAAATTGGCCTTGGTGAGGAGGCGCACCGCCGGCACTTCGCCTTCATTTGGGTGTGCGGATACATAATCAATCGGCTTGTTGAGAATGACCGACATAGCGCTGGCCAGCTTGTCTGTTGCGGCATCGGCGAGGGTGAGGGTTTCACCTTTTTCGATCTTGCGACCCGGCTCTGTGACCTTGACGCCATCTATGGATATCAGCCCCTGTTCGACCAGACCTTCAGCCTCACGACGTGAGCACACACCGGACTGACCGAGCCATTTATTGATGCGTTGAGGCTCTTCGCCATCATAGGTTTTGGTCCAAGCCATACAAATCAGTCCATACTTTATGTCGAGATAGTGTGTATCTCATGTGTATATAATGTGCTGGGCGTTGTGAAATAGTTTTGAACTTCTGTCACCCCACTAACGAATGTGTGCGATGGGGGATGAATCGGGAGAGAAATGAATGTAGAGGGGGCAATTGTGGCCCGAAACGGACAGATGAATAGAATAGTCTCGTCAAAAGAGTAGCGTTCAGAGTTGCGATATACTTTTGTCTAAAAAATCAAGATAGTTTACAAATTCTGGCATAACTCCCCCTTCAATTCAAAATAAATGCAGTACATTATTCGAAAACCGTATCACGAAGACAAAACTCTTTTATCTGGACTAGCTTGTTCCTAACTTCAGATAACATTTCTTGTTCATCATTGAACTTGTGTATACCTTGTTTAAACTTGATAATTTCTAGATACTGATCACTCGTTATCCATTCAAACCTCAATACTCGAGGCACTCTTGTTCAAATTTAAAAAAAACAGCGCCGAAGTTATTTCTACGCTCTATCAATTTTGAGTTTTGGAGTATTTTATCAAAAAGCAAGACGTACTCTTCATCACTATTTTTTTGAAATGGAGCGCCATACATCTTTAGTATTCTAGCTCGATTTGACGCTTCCCCACTTTTATCAAAATAAAATCGATACTCTTCGTTATCGCCTTCAATATTGAGATAATAATTTTCTAAAGAAGGGTTTTGAATAACTGCATGATATAAAATTGCCTTAGATCGAGACTTTTTAAGCAAACTCGCATTCTCGTCTTGTTCTGCCTCGTAATATCCAACACTTCCATCTTGGAACATGATTGGATACTGCAACCCTTTCCCAAGCTCCCCTCTGCGCTGAACAACAAAATGCTCCAGTTCAACAAAAAAAACTTCTGACAACAAACCACCAATGTATGCAGAAAAACTGAGAGCTGATACATCTTTACTAAAATTAAAATCGCTCAATATCACCTTATTATTAGGATGAGATATTCGAAATTCCACCCCTAAATTGAGATCATACAACAAAAACTCATTATTATAATGCTCTTCCATTTCATATAGACGCAGCCAACGGCCATCATTTGAAATCGACACAGGATCATTTTTGCTTGAGAATGCATGCATATAATCTCGAGAGTCTTTCTTGTTAGATGCAGTACATCCATCAACGGACCGATGAACATTGAATTCTCTGACAATAGCAGATTTATTTTTCACCTCCGATCGATCTTCTGATCTTGCGTTTACAGAACAGGTCGAACAAAGGACTGCCACAATAAACAAACTTACTATTTTTTCTAACAAATGAGTCACCTCTTCCTCCAAGCTTCATTCATGGATCTTCAGATTGAGGAGAGCAGGAATGATAGGAGCAACCTAGGGCCAGTTTTGATTTCAATGCCTAATGTGATGTATGGACTTAAGATATGTGCCAAATCGCCCCCTGAAGTAGACCAATTTGACTTTAACTCCTGCAGATATAATTGGAAGTAAGCACGTCCAAATGAATTTATACCAATGTCCATTTCTGGCGAATAACAGCCATTCTCATAAATCTTCCAGTGATGGTCGATATAAATGGGGGAAGGGCTGACGAAAGCGGGAAGAAGACCTATTTAGAATAGACTTATATGAGTCGTTTTGAATAAGGGTTGTTTTCATGCTTGTGCTTTTATCGCCTGCCAAATCTTTAAATTATGATGCTGCGCCGGCAGAGCTGCCGGTGACAAAGCGTTTATTGGCGGATGATACAGCGGTTTTATCCAAAACGACGCGCGGGTTAAGCCGAGCAAAATTACGGGAATTGATGGGCATTTCCGAAGATCTTGCCAATCTCAATTATGATCGGTTTCAGGCCTTTGCGCCCGATGGAAATGCGGAGGCTGAAAAGCAGGCCGCGCTTGCGTTTAACGGCGATGTGTATATCGGGTTGGACGCTGAGACATTGGATAAAGACGCGCTTGAATGGTCTCAAAACTGTGTGCGTATTTTGTCGGGTTTTTATGGCGTGTTGCGTCCGCTGGACGGGATGCAACCTTATCGTCTTGAGATGGGCATAAAGCTGAAAACACGTCGCGGTGAAAACCTTTATGAGTTTTGGGGTAGCCGGATATCCAAGCAATTGAACGAAGATATCAAGGCGAGCGGCGGCGATGAAATCGTTGTGAATTTGGCCTCGAATGAATACTTTAAATCTGTTGATAAACAGGCACTTAAAGCGCGCATCATAACGTGTGACTTTAAGGATGTGAAAGATGGTAAAGCGCGCACGCTTGGGTTCTTCGCCAAGAAAGCGCGCGGTTTGATGGCACGCTATATTATCGAAAACCGGATTACTGAAGCTGAGGGCCTTAAAGGGTTTAACTCTGAGGGCTATAGCTTTGATGCTGAGATGTCGAGCAAAGATAAATGGGTGTTTAAACGTCCTCAACCTGCGCCAAAAGGCAAATAGAAGAGGGCCGGTTAAGCCTTCTTCTTTTTCTTGCGATTATTGCTGCTAAAGCGAATGAAAGCAAATAGCGCAGAGAACATGCCGGCAATACCGCCAATTGCGCCAATCACAGGCTCATAATCTTTGGCGAGCGTGACGATTTTATCAAGTTGTTTGACCTCAACAGAAATACGGTCACGATAGGCATCGAGTGGTTCTGCTGCGTTGGAGCCTTGGGCATAGCCAAAGATTTCAAGGATGAGCATGTGCTCACCTTCTTCAACGGGGGTGATGCGCCAATGCCAACGGTTTTGCGCGCGGGAAGATAGAATCTGGCGAGAGACGGACATAAGCTCAATCTCAAAGGCAGCACCGGTTAGTTGCGCGGCCACTTCATCGGATAACACCACATCACGCTCTACGATTTCGCCTTCAAAACCTTCTAGACCAGCTGCTGGATTTGCGGCGCTGGTGGCATCAATGATGAGAGATACATCAACAGCTTTACCAAGGGCTAAAACTTCGGGTGGACGGTTATAGGCAATGGGGCGGGATTTGAAATTGTCCAACTCGCTTGGCGTTGCCGCTTGAACAGACCGCTCGGCGACAATGGGTGCATCGGGCGTGCTTTGCGGTGAAAATCTATTCTGGTTCATTTGAGCGGGTTGGGCGTTGCCGCCAGCTGCTGTGGCGGGAAGATTATTGAGCGCTTCTATATCAACATTGCCATCTTCATCGAATAGATCGTCTGCATCCATCATGGCGGCGGAGCTATCGTCGAAGGTGTCATCCATAGGTGCGGATTCTGTTGCATAATCTTCAGCGGGAGCAGCTGCTTCTACCATTTCATATTGCTGGGGGGCTGAATTGGATGTGACGGCATCTTGCTGTGATAACCAATACCAAGCACCGCCACATGCAATGGCAATTAATGCTAATAGAAAAGAAAATGCCCGCATAAGCCCACTCCTGATTTGGGTAAACCCCAACTTTACCTGAGCGCACTTTCAATGCTTATACGCTCGCGTCAAGTCCATTTGTTAAGCTTAAACCTGAATACATAAAAAGGCCAATTGAAGACATTCTTCGGTCTAGGCAAAGGCTATACAGCGGCGCGTTTGAGGCGATCATTAATGGCTTCGCCAAGACCTTCATGAGGAATTGGCGCAATCGCTATACGATCATATTGCAGGTCGAGAATGCGCAACATTGCAAATAGATTTGCGGCAGCTTCTAGCAAATCACCTGATGTTGAGAGATTGGCTGCGACTTTGTGTTTGCTTGGACCAAAACCAAGATAGGCTTCGCCTTTTTCTGGGGAGGTTGCATCAAGGCGTAATTTTGCATTCGGTGCATAATGGCGGCGCATCATGCCGGGGCTTGCGATTTTCTCAGAAGGAGCATCCAAAGGACCTGTGATAGCTTCGATTTCTGCGCGTGGCAGAGCGCCAGGACGTAGCAGTGCGGGGCGTTCACCCACAACAGAGACAACTGTCGATTCGACGCCTGTTTTACATGGGCCACCATCGAGTATCAGGTCGACATTTCCAGAGAGCATATCTGCGACATGCTGGGCTGTGGTTGGAGACAGCGCTTCGGAAGGGTTGGCGGACGGTGCTGCAAGCGGGCAACGGGCAGCAGCGATCAGACCACGTGCAACAATGTGGCGTGGGGCTCGCAGGGCGATTGTGTCTAATCCCGCTGTTGCTAGAGCACTGACAGGGCAATACTTCGTTTTGGGTAGAACTAATGTAAGTGGACCGGGCCAGAATTTTTCAACGAGTTCTAGGGCTGCGGGTGAAAAATTGGCTAATTCTTCTGCCATTTCCATATCACTGACATGAGAAATGAGCGGATTGAAACTCGGGCGGCCCTTGGCAGCGTATATGCGGGCAACCGCTTCCCCATTGGTTGCGTCCGCTGCAAGGCCATAGACAGTCTCGGTTGGGATCGCAACGATACCGCCATCGCGAATGATCTGCGCGGCCTGTTCCATGGTATCATGGCTAGGGGATTGGATAATATTGGGCATTTATTCTGACTAATGCAGGGGTGAGGAAATTGCGGCGTATTTAAACAAACACGCCACATGTTATTTAGTTTAGTCTTGATGCGACTATTTTGACATTCATGTCTATCGTTTGTGAAATCCATTCCGCGTTTGGATCATTTTCGACTCCAAGTCCTAATGATACTCTATCAAGGCCAAAGGATGAATTCATAACAGCAGAACCATCTGCAATGTCTAATGTGAAAGGCATGCGAATAGGGAAATCTTGTCCCTTCAATGTTAGAACAGCTGTGAGTTCTAGTCCATCATCTGTTGCAAAGACACCATTGGCTGCAAAACGGGCTTCCGGGTATGTTTTAACATCGAAGAAATCTGTGCCGACAAGAGATTTGTCGCTATATGTGTCGCCGGTTTTGGCGCTTGCAGTGTCGACAATAACTTCTATTTGAGCGGCTTGCATTGTGTCGGGGTCATAATTGATTTTTGCAGTCCAGCTTTCAAACTGACCTTCAAACGGCTTCTTGTTGTAAATCCCAGAAAAGCCGATTGTGCTCTCTTCCTTGTTGATTTCCCAATTTGGAATAATTTCAACAGGCGCTTGTTGTTGTGGTGTTTCATTTGGTGCGGGTTTGGCGTCAGCATTGCCGATAAACATACCAAGACCGACAATGATTGCAAAGAAAGCAGCAGCGCCGCCAAAAGCAACCAATACGCCTTTTGCAGGTTGAGCAACCCCATCCGTTGAGCCAAATATTCCGGGTAGCATGCGAGCCATAAGACCATCCTTATCAATGAATTGATGCTTTAAAGCACCGGCCACGTGAAGCCCAAGCAGGACAATGGCAACCCAAGCAAGCTTGCTGTGAGCATTTTCCAAAAATGGGTCAATGGCGTGTTTTGTTTCTTCCGTTAAGTTTGGAAGGATAGGTAAATGTGGCCAAGAGAATGTGTTATATATAATCGTTGGTAGCCCGTGTGTCGAGGCAGAAACCAACATCCAGCCAGTTAATGGCATAAGGATCATCAGGCCATAAAAACCAATATGAACAGCTTTGGCTATCAGTGCTTGTGTATGCTCCATGGGAACTTCTTCGGGCGGCTTGTTCATCACTCGCCAAAGGATACGTGCGACTGTCAGGACAAGAATTGAGACACCGATTGATTTGTGAAGTTGATATAAATCGCCTCTAATGGCAGATGTTCTAGGCAAATCCCCCATATACCAGCCAAGCGCAATCATGCCGATTATGGCAAAGGCCAAAATCCAGTGCAGGGCAATTGCAACTGCTGAATAGCGGTGTTTCATGAGGGACATGGAAATTCTCCAATTTGTAGGCGTGTATTTTCTGCAAGGCAGAGTAAAAACTATATTAGAACTAGTCTTCGCTAAATTCTACTTCAATCTGAAATCTGACTTCATCACTTACCGTGTTGGGCAATAAAGACGTCATACCAAATTCAGAACGATTGAATGACCCATTTGCTGAAAATCCAATAATCGCTTTGCCAGGTGCCCAAGGGACAGAGTTAGATCCGTGGAAAATGACATTCATTTCAATGGGTTTTATGGTGCCTAACATATTTAGATCACCTGTCAGGACACCTGTATTTTCACCGGTGATGGCGATATTTGTCGATGAAAATGAAATGTCAGGATATGTATTGGCAGATAAAAACCGATCATCCGTGGCTAATTCATTGTCCCATTCTTTGCCTTTTTCAGGGTGATTAGCACTTATAGATAATGGATTGATGACTGCTGATACGGAGGATGTTTCTGGTGCGTCTGGTTTGAAATCAATACTGGCATCAAAGTCTTCAAACCGCATTGTGTACCAAGCCAATCCCATGTGCTGGACCGAAAAAACAAGAGAGGCATGTGATTTGTCGAGTGAATAATTACCAGATTGAACCTCACTGACAGCTTGTTTGGGCGGAGAAATACATGCTGACAGTGAGAGAAGCGCTACGAGAGCAGGAGCAAATAGAAACTTATTCGTCAATGTCGATGTATTCGTTTTCATCGGAGGCCTCCAGCCAACTAAATTGGTATAACCAGTAGACGCAAAACGCCCCACTTTAGCAATGGTAAAGCGGGGCGAATTAAATGAATAGTTTGTGAAGTCGCTGAGCTTATTCTGCTGCTGTTTCTTCTTCAGCTTGAACAAATTCTGCTGAAATCTTGATTGTGACTTCATCGCCGATTCCATTGTCGACGTGTTTGGTCAGGCCGTAATCTGAGCGTGTGATTGTTGTAGTAGCATCAAAGCCGATAACATCTAGATCACCAAGCCAAGGCTTGTTGCCAACACCATTATACGTGACATCAAGATCGATTGTTTTTGTAACGCCCAAGAATGTGAGATCACCTGTCACGATACCTGTGTTTGGTCCCGTTACTTTAGCAGATGTAGAGTTAAAAGTGATGGCTGGGAATTCAGCTGCTTTGAAAAAGTCATTTGCCAATTCTGTGTGCCACTCATCCGCTTTTGTCGGGTGGTCTGTTTCTACAGATGTTGGGTCGATGGACGCTGTTACAGTTGATGCAGCAGGGTTTGCAGGATCAAAGTTTATGCTTGCATCCCAGTCTGTGAATTTTGCTGTGTATGTGGACAGACCGCCATGGCTCAATTCCCAGAAAAGGAAAGCGTGGGTTTTTTCAACATTGTAAACGCCTGCAGCTGTTTCAGCCAATTGCGCAGCGACAGCTTCGGCAGCTGCTGTATCAACTGCTTCAACAGCTGGTGTGGTTTCTTGAGGAGCCGCTTCTGCAGTTGCGTTCTCTGGTTGGCACGCCACAAGTGCAAGCAAGGAAACACTTGCTAGCGTTCCCAGAATAGTTGTTTTCTTCATGGTTTATCTCTCTGCTGAATAAAAGGTCATTACGGCATATGTAAGGATCGAATGCAAAGCGCATATGTTCGGTTTGATCACTTTTTTGTGAAGATCTGAGATGTTGGATTAAACATAAACGCCTCAAGCTTGTACAATTAACGATAAGGTCTACATAGATCTAGAAATCATAGAAAATTGCTTATTGTGAATCTGAAAGAAAGTTTTGCCCATGCAAATGAGAAAACTCGGACGAACGGATATTGATGTGTCGGCCTGTTGTCTTGGAACGATGACTTATGGACAGCAAAATACTGAGGCTGAAGGCCATCAACAGATGGATTACGCGTTGGACCGAGGCGTGAATTTCTTCGATACGGCAGAGCTTTATTCTATTCCGCCCAAAGAAGAGACATATGGCAGCACTGAAAAAGTGATCGGTAGCTGGTTTAAGCAGACAGGTAAGCGCGATAAGGTTATTCTTGCCACCAAAATTGCCGGTCGTTCGACAATGACTTGGATGCGCGGGGAAAAGAAATATGATCTTCTGCGCGTGACGAAAGAGCAGATTGATATTGCGGTAGAGCAAAGTTTGTCGCGATTGCAGACTGACTATATCGACCTTTATCAAATTCATTGGCCTGACCGCAAAGCTGAGATTTTCGGATCAAAATTATCAGAAGCTGATTGGGATAGTGAATATGAAGCCTTTGAAACGCAATTAGAGGCGCTCAACACGCATGTTGAAAAGGGCAATATTCGTCATATTGGTTTGTCGAATGAGCGCTCTTGGGGGGTGATGCGTTTCATCCAAGAAGCTGAAAAGCGTGGACTTCCGCGCGTCGCGTCTATTCAAAATGCTTTTAGCTTGCTCAACAGAAGCTTTGAAGGTGATCTTGAAGAAGTTTGCCGTCATGAAAATGTGTCTCTACTAGCCTATTCCCCTTTGGCGCAAGGTATTCTAACCGGGAAATATCGTGATGGTGCTTTGCCGCAAGGGTCTCGCAAGCAGCTATTTGATCGCCTCCAGCGGTATGAGGGGCCGATTGCTGAAAAAGCGACGAATGCATATTTGGATCTTGCGCAAGAGCTAGATGTTGACCCAACACAATTGGCAATTCGTTTTTGTGATACGCGGCCATATATGGGGGCTACGATTATTGGGGCGACAACAATGGACCAATTGAAAACCTGTATTGATGCATTTGATCTGGAATGGACAAGTGTGATGGAAGATTGCGTGAATGCAATTCATCAAGTCCAGCCAAATCCTTGTCCATAAAGGCATATTATGGGGCGGGGCGCTATATGCGTCCCGCAGCCATATCCAGAGCGACAGACACAATAGTTTCCGGATTGAGACGTCGCGTCAGGCCTTCGTAAAATTTAGCGACGGAGCTGGTTTGACTCGCGTTTAGTTGATATGAGCCAAGCAAACCGCGTTTATCGAGTGCTTTTAAAAGCATGGTGACATATTCAGATGTTTTGACCATGGATAGTTTGTTGCGTGCTTCCATGAAAGCAATAAAATTGGGATCGTCGGGTGAGCCAAGCTTTATTGGTTTTTTAGGCGGTTGCATGGCTTCTACGAATTCGTTTGTAGATAGGTCGGTGAGATCCTCATAGATATCTAGCAGGTCTTCATTCGTGAATTTTGGGCGGGCACGTTTTATCATGTCCAGAACGCGCTGTGTGCTCTCTTGCATATCAAGGCTCCTGACGTTTCCTGTTTACTATGTTCCAGAAAATCAGAGTTTACCTCTTTCTTCAATGCGTTGGATTATGTGGCGGGATTTTTCTGGTCTTAGCTTGTTTTTCGTTTGCTTATAATGGCGAGTGCAATGCCGCCTAAAATAAGCGTAGATGCGATTGTAAAGCGCAGTGTCCAATTTTCTGATAATAGAAATGTACCACCTATACCGGCAAGAACAGGCACGGACAATTGAGAGATTGCCGCTCTGCTTGTGGTGAGTTTAGGAAGCACGCTATACCAAAGCGCATAACCTAAGCCGGATGTAATGGCACCTGAGGCAACCGCTAGAGCAATCCCCATCGGGTTGAAATCAAATGGGCGGATCAATATCAGTGTCAGGGGGACGGTTAGCAAAAAATTACCTGCTGAAGCAGAGAGTGCAGAAGATGATTTTTGACCTCGAATAGAGTATATTCCCCACGCAATGCCAGAAATAGCCATTAGCACAGCGGCAATTGGATCGGGTGCTGATACACCGGGTGAAACGAGCCAAATCAGTGCCCCGAAAGCGACTAGACTTCCGAATATTTCTCCTAAAGTGAATTTGTATTTTTGGACTATGGCCCATCCCATCATGGTGAGCTGGACACAGGCAAACAGGATAAGAGCACCAAGGCCAGTATCTATTGCGACATAGGAGAATGAAAATGCCGCTGCGTATAAAAATAAGCTGAAAGCTGAAATGATATTGCTGCCGGCAAATGCTGTTTTGTTGAACCCGTTTTTAAAACTAGCCAATAGGCCCAGCACGATCGCACCAGATATGAGGCGGATTAGCGTATAGTTGGCGGGGTCAATTAACGCCGCTTGGGTTGGTGTTTCGGTGAGGGCGAGGCGGCCTAGCACGGAATTAGCAGCAAAAGCCAGCATTGCCAGAAAGGTCAGTAAAAATATACGCAATTGAGTTTGATGCTCGCGACTGGAGTTAGACGAGCACAGAGACTAGTCTTCAAACGGGATGTTCGTGTGTGAACCACGCAATTTTGGGTGGTTCGGGATTAAAATTAGAGTGCCGCCAATACAAGCTGCCACACCGAAGATATAGACTAGATATTCAAGCACCCAGCCTGGTTTGTTAAAAACATTGGTCATGATGGACTGAGAGTCCGGTAGGCCAAATTCTAGCTCTTTGGCGAGATTTAATAATTCCATCGCGTAGGTGTAATTATCGATTTGTGCATTGTAGTTTAGATACATAAACCCGCTATAAGCCATAAACAAAACGAGGCGTGACGCCCAGTTTACACGATCTGGATTTATCATAAACAGCAAACCAAAAATCGCGATATGCACACTTACGAAAAATTGCCACGTATTGGAAATCAACTCTCTGTGTTGGCCAATCAATTCATGGATTTGCAACAGGCTTTCGGCATTGATCATCTGGTCCATATTCGTCCCCATCGAGCATATATAATTTAAACGCTGCGCATCGAATGTAGGACTTTATGGTAAATCTTGTGCAGTTTGGCAATCAATCAAACTCAAATGCTGTAAATGCATACAGCAGACAAGACGGCTTCCTTTTTTGATAAGAAATACCGTCTCGCCGCACGCGGAGGAAAGAGTTTATTCGGCGTATTTGTATTCTAGTGGAAAGACCATATTGTAAGTGGTGACGGGTACGCCGGAAGCATCTTTAGTTGGTGAGAACAACGCTTTGCGAACTGCGCGTTCAGCGGATGCATTGAAAACGGCATCAGAACAATCAGCGACTACATTGAAAGGGCGTCCTTGTGGATCTAGGGCGAAGGCTACATCACAGAGGCCAGATAAACCTTGGTGCAAGGCTTTTCTGGGATAGGTTGGTAGAGGTTGTCGGATGGGGATTGCCGTTGATGGTCCATTATAGGTGCCCGTTGCAATAACCGGAATTTGCGAAACCAAATCCGGCGCTGAATTATTTATGATTGGTATATTCAAACTAGGTGCATCTGAAGCAGTAATACTAATAGCAGGCGCAGCTGGAGGGATGGGTGTTTTGATTATCTCGATATCAAGATAACTTGACGGTGCTGGGGGTGGGATAGTTTCAACCGTAAATGCCCGTAATGTAAAGTCCTTTGCTTTTTGCATGTTTATCGCATCTATGCGGATTAGATATTCCATCGTACAGAACAGCGCTAGCGTGATCACAGTGGCTATTGCGCCAGCCATAAGCAGGTTAATTGATTTTTTCTGAGGTGTTCGAACATGTGTTTCAGATGTGTCTGAAAGCATGGAGATTGAATTCGGATCGAGAACAGCAGCGGACATAGTTTCCCCCCTAAGAAAATAGACAGATGAAATTATTATCGTATTGTTTCAGGCTAAAGTTGAATAAGTTTCAGGTCAATTTATCCTAAAGTTGTATATCAATCCAAGCTGGCCCAGTGATCTGGTTTCCAGTTTATGCCGCGATTATCAAGAAATATTTTGATTTGTTCAAACGGATTTGAATCTTGATCCCCGAATAAAGTTTTTAGGTTTTTCAGTATATCGGCGTTTTCATCACCCGTTTTTGCGCGAGGTTTTGCAGCTTTATCTAGCACACGTTTAAGCGCCCCTAATTGGCCCTGTTCAACAATGATATACCACTCATCATCAATACCGCCACTGCATATGGATAACCGGTCACTTGCGTCAAAACTTGCTGTGACCATCCAGAAATTGGGTGTTTCTCTTTCAAATAGAGTGACATCATAGGTATCTAAATTCTTGTCAGAAGTGCGCATATTGTTGGCCTTAGTGTCACGTCTTGAGATGAAGTTTGATTTTAGGTGATAAAACAACAAAATAAAGTGGAAATATTCTGCTCTTAGATTGGCTCTCCTTGGGGCAGGTGTACTTTGTTTCAGAAGGCTGTTTATTGTTTACGCCTATAAAACACTGTTTGGACCTTATTACCCCAAAGGACTTTCTCTATGATCAAAGCATATGCCGCATTTGAAGCTAAAGGTGAGTTGAAACCATTTGAATATGATCCGGGAGTTCTAGGGCGGGATGAAGTAGAGATAGATGTGCATTATTGCGGTATCTGTCACAGTGATCTTAGCATGATTGATAATGACTGGGGATTTAGTGCTTATCCGTTAGTGCCCGGACATGAGGTTGTAGGTGTGATTGCGGCAGTGGGTGAGGATGTGAAATCTTTTTCCATTGGTCAAAATGTGGGGCTTGGTTGGCATTCGGGCTATTGCAATGAATGCAAGCATTGCGGGGCTGGGGACCAGAATTTATGTGAGAAAGTGCAGCCAACAATTGCAGGGCATTATGGGGGCTTTGCCGATAAGGTGCGGGCGCAGGCTCAGAGTGTGGTGGCGATACCGGAGGGAATAGACCTTGAAACGGCGGGGCCAATGTTTTGCGGGGGTGTGACTGTGTTTAATCCGCTTGTGCAATATGACATTCCGCCGACCAGTAAAGTGGCTGTGATTGGCATTGGCGGTTTAGGGCATTTAGCGCTTCAATTTTTGAACGCGTGGGGATGTGAAGTAACGGCTTTTACATCTAGCGAAAGCAAGATTGAGGAAGCTAAAAAACTGGGCGCGCACCACACGTTAAATTCGCGTGATAAGGCCGAAATAAAGAGCGCGAAAGGCCGGTTTGATGTCATCATTTCCACGGTAAATGTGGCTTTGAATTGGAATTTATACCTATCGACGCTGGCACCTAAAGGGCGATTGCATTTTGCAGGGGCAACATTGGAGCCGCTTGATATCAGTGTGTTTGCGTTGATGGAGCAGCAAAAATCGGTCTCATCATCATCGGTTGGCAGTCCGCAAACCATTGCGACAATGCTTGAATTTGCCAAACGCCATGACATTAAGCCACACATTGAAATGTTCCGCATGGATCAGGTGAATGAAGCGATGGACCGTCTAAAATCTGGCGATGTGCATTATCGCGTCGTGCTTTCCAACAAATAGACATCTGTTTAAGCGCGTAAACCAACAAAAATATCTGCATTGGGAGATTGCCCGATGCAGGTATGCCCGATGCAGGCATGAATGTGGTTGGTAAACGGGGCGCAAGGCGCACAGTCTGGCCGCAATGTGTGTGCTGGCGGGTGGCCAGCTGGTAACGCAGCCCGAAGGTGCGCCTCGCAAAATGGTTTTGGCTTATCGCAAAGCCACTGAAGGGGCGGGCAATGCCCCCAAGACCTGACCTGTATTTACAATTTACAAGCCTATCTCCCTTCAGCCCTGCAACTTAGATAACGCACCGTTTCGTTATCCAGTATTGGCAGGCCCATTCCTCCAATTCCACACGTCGGTCGCGAGCCGCCCCTGAAGATTGGATGCAGCAAGTATGGGGTGAGGTTTTAAGCAGGAGGATAAGTTTTGAGATTTCCATACTGGTTTTAGAAATACTTAGGCATTTATTTGTTGCTGGATACAACTTCACGTGTTTTGAATGTTAACGACGGGTTGATGCGTGTTCTCGAGTTTCTTGAGTTCCGATTTTGGGGACGAAGATTGATTTTTTTATCGTATAGTAGTGAAAATCAGAAGCAAGCTGATCGCGTTTCTCAGTTTATGAGTGAGCATGGATTCGAAAATTGGCAAGATGATCAAAAGTTGAAGCCGGGCGATGAGTTTGAGGATATTATTATTAGAAAGGTGCAAACTTCACGTTGTCTAGTTTTATTACTGACGAGAGCATCTTTAAAAAGTGAGTGGGTAAAAAAAGAAGTTGAAACAGCAATCGCTTCGAATATTCCCATAATCCCAATTTCGAATGTGCCAGCAGTTGAATTGCGGGACGAAATTGATGAAAGCTCTGCATGGGCATCTAATTTATTCAAAGTATCCAGTTCATTAGTTATCATGTTCAACTTACCCAGAACATATTAAATAAGCTTTTAGAAGCTCTGGAATGGCGCTTGAGTGAAGATGCGCTGGCTTCCATCTTTTCATTTGTGAATTTTAAAGGTGGCATAGGAAAAACAAGTTTGTGCGCTTCAGCTGCATGTTGTTTTGCATCTAAGCACAACAAGCGGGTTTTATTGATAGATTTAGACCCTCAAGAAAATTTAAGTGACCTGCTTTTGACGCGGCATGCGTTGGCGGTCGCATCTGCTGAGGGGCATACTGCTCTTTCTCTTTTTGAACCGAAAAGGGTCTGTAAAAAAGTAGGGCGTGAGTACGACTTTAAATTCCTTATGGCATTTGCCCATGATGTTGAAACTAACTGGTCTTCATTGGCTATGAAAATATCTGATTCAGCAAGTAATGGGTCACTTTCCATCATACCGGCTGATTATCGGATGATGAAATTCGCTAAAGCATCAGTTACAGCTCAAGAAGTGTATTTATATAATTTTTCAAAATCAGTGCGTGCATTGTCTAGATATTATGATGCAATTTTTATTGATTCTGGCCCATCGGCTTCTTTGCTGACTCATTGTGCCTTAAAGTTTGCAGATAACATTATTTCACCTGTTAGAGCTGATTACAATGCTGTGCGTGGTCTTTATTCAATGCAACAGGCTGCTCTAAACGTCTTTGATTGTGATATTGATGGGAAAACCTATCCAGTGTTCAATTTTTATAGATTGAATAATGTAACAGAAAGAGATTTTGCAAACGACTTTTCAAAGTCTGCGGATAAAATTTCAAGCTTAGTTTCCTTCGTTAAAAACAAAGTTTTGGAGACCCGTATTCCTTTAACTCAAGGAATGATTGGCGTCGAAAAATATCTGAATGCGGCGTTAAATAGTGAGTTAAAAGACATTTCTTTCGGAGCAGCAAACGAATCTATGCATGCTCTGTCAGATGAGTTGTTATTGATATCTGATGCGGGGACCAAAAAATGAATTCTAAATCGCAGGAGCTTTTGGCTCTAATAAAGAAAAGCCGCTCCAAACCAAATATTACAGCGAGCCATGTGGAAGAGTTCCTTGCGGATTATGAACGTTTAGGAAGGACAGAATTTTTAAACCTAGTCGCAAAAGAATTAGAAAAACCAGCGCGGGCAGTAAAATCATCTCGAAAGCCACCACATCCATTATCAGGTGCTCTAAAAAGTGCTCAGACGCGCACAGGGATGAAAGCCGCTGAGTTCAAAAAAACGGTGTTGGACTCTATTGATTTTAATAAATATGCAGAGTTGAAGCGGCCTGCCACTAGCGTATCTTTAACGAAAATGCTGGAAGTTCTGTCCACTGTTATTACGCAGGGTGATTTAGAGCGCATTATTGAGCAGGTTGGAGAACGTTACAGACTGAAGCGTTGAGGACATGTATCCTTGTAGTCTGCCCTATCCCTTTGGGACGGGGGATGGGTTTTCGGGGTGCATGGCGCGTTGGATGGAGAGTTTGCGCTCGCGTAGGGCGATATAGATGCCTGATCCGATGATGAGGGGCGTGCCCAGCCATAAGGTTGGGCTGGGGATTTGATCCCAGAACACATATCCAAGGGCTGTGGCAAATATCAGATTTGAATAATCCATCGGCATCACAACAGCAATATTAGCTAGCCGCAGGGATTCTGACAGGGCGAGTTGTCCAACTGTGCCAAGAATAGATATTGCGATTAATAGCCCAAATACCTCTAAAGAATGCATCTGGCCCACCCATATCATGGCGATTCCGGTGATGGGGACGCCCAGAAGCGTGTAGGTGAAGACAATGCTGGCGGCGCTCTCCGTGGTGGCGAGTTTGCGGATAATGATTGTGGTGGCTGCACCAAAAATTGCGCCCGTCATGGCCACGGCTGCGCCAAGTAGGGGGATTTCATTGTGCCAAGGCTGCATGGCGATAACAATGCCTGAAAAGCCGACAAGAACGGCTATCCAACGCCTTATGCCGACAAATTCCGAGAGGAAAATCACGGAGAATATTGTGGCGATCATGGGCACGGTAAAACCGATTGTGGCGGCCTCGGCCATGGGCAATAGCATGACGGCGAGGAAATTTGCGCCCATGGCAATAATGCCCAATATTGCCCGCGCCAAATGTGCGCCATAGCGCGTGCTTTTAAGATTGGTGAGGCCGCCTTTACGGCTGATAATCCATGCGCCTGTGACGATTGTGCCAAACAGGAAGCGATAGAATAATACCTCAATGACATGCACATCTTGTTCACCGACATATTTCACAAGGGCGAACATGCAGGCGAGTGTCGCAATCGCAAACAAGCGGATGGCAAGGCCGGTAATGGGTCTATCTTGGTGGGCGCTTGTTTGGTTCATGCGGCGTATTTAGCCTTTGGGGAATGGCGTTTGAAAAGCCCTATCGTTTTGTCTCTGATAGGGCTTTTCGGATTTGAAGTGTCGCTAGAACCTAGAGGTCTGCATACATGTGTTTTTCGTGTTTGGCACCGGGATGTGTGCACGCGCCAAGGTGGGCTGGGCCAACTGTTTGGACGTATTTGTATAGCGCGCCGGTGGCGTAGAGGTTTTCTTTGGGTACAAAGTCTGCGCGGCGTTTGGCAAGCTCTTCCTCGTCAACTTCAAGGTCGATTGTGCCTTTGATCGCGTCGATTGAGATGATGTCGCCATCTTTTACAAGACCGATAGGGCCGCCATCATAAGCTTCGGGTGTGACGTGTCCGATACAGAAACCACGTGTAGCACCAGAGAAGCGTCCATCTGTGATGAGAGCCACTTTATCGCCCATGCCTTGGCCGTATAGGGCGGCTGTTGTGGCGAGCATTTCACGCATGCCGGGGCCGCCTTTAGGGCCTTCATAACGGATAACCAGCACTTCGCCTTCTTTGTATGTTTTGTCGCGCACGGCTTCAAAACAATCATCTTCAGAATCGAAGACACGCGCTGGGCCGCTAAATGTTTGGTGGGCCAATCCGGCGACTTTCACAATTGCGCCATCAGGTGCCATAGAACCTTTCAAGCCGACAACACCGCCTGTCGGTGAAAGCGGGTTTGTGACGGGGTAGATGACTTTTTGTGTTGGGTCGAATTTTACGTCTTCAAGGTTTTCGGCCAATGTCTTACCGGTCACAGTGATACAATCACCGTTCAGGTATCCGCCATCTAGCATTGTGCGCATGAGCATTGGCATGCCGCCGGCTTCACCCATGTCTTTGGCCACATAGCGCCCGCCTGGTTTTAGGTCGGCAAGGTAAGGGGTTTTCTTGAAGATTTCAGCCACGCGCTCTAGGGGGAAATCAATACCTGCTTCATTGGCCATAGCTGGAAGGTGAAGACCAGCATTCGTCGATCCACCTGTGGCGGCAACAACGGCTGCGGCGTTTTCAAATGCCTCAAGCGTACAGATATCACGCGGACGCAGATTGCGCTCAATCAATGCCATTACAGCTTCACCTGTGGCAACAGCGTATTCATCGCGGCTTATATAAGGTGCTGGTAGAGCAGATGAGAGAGGGAGCGCAAGACCGATGGCTTCAGAGACACATGCCATTGTGTTGGCTGTAAATTGACCACCACACGCACCCGCACCCGGACATGCGACTTTCTCAAGTTTGTTGAGCTTTTCTTCGTTCATATTGTTTGCGCCAACGGCATAGGAACCAACTGCTTCAAACACGTCTAGCACGGTGACGTCTTTGTCTTCAAAGCGGCCCGGCATGATGGAACCACCATAAAGGAAAGCGGATGGAACGTTTAGGCGCAACATGGCCATCATCATACCCGGAAGGGATTTATCACACCCAGCAATACCAACAAGCGCATCGTAAAAATGCCCGCGAATTGTAAGCTCAACGGAGTCTGCAATCACATCACGCGATACAAGGGAAGAGCGCATGGCTTCTGTTCCCATTGCGATACCGTCAGTTACTGTGATTGTACAAAATTCGCGTGGTGTTCCATTGGCTTTTTTAACGCCTTCAGACACAGCGTGAGCCTGTCGTTGAAGGGCGATATTACATGGGGCTGCTTCATTCCATGCAGACGCGACACCCACGAATGGTTGTTCAATTTCCTTCGTCCCGAGACCCATAGCGTAATAGTATGAGC
>NZ_JBZXVU010000056.1:0-33259 GCF_058892565.1 Hirschia sp.
GCAGCTCAACATCGTGGTATGACTCGCGTTGTTGCAGTGAGCGCTCAAAAATTAACGGCCGCTGAGGCCACTAAACTGACTTCTACAGTCTCTACAGCACTTGGTCGTGATGTGGATATTGAATTAGAAGTCGATCCCGCTCTCATTGGCGGGCTTCAACTTCGTGTGGGATCTCGTCTCGTAGACGCGTCTCTTCGCACGAAACTCGATGGTTTGACGAACGCGATGAAAGGGGCCTAGCCCAATGGACATTCGTGCCGCTGAAATTTCAGAAATCCTGAAGGCGCAGATTACTAATTACGGTGCCGAGGCAACTGTATCCGATGTTGGACAAGTTTTGTCCGTAGGTGACGGTATTGCTCGTATCTATGGTTTGGACAATGTTCAAGCTGGTGAGATGGTACAGTTTGAAAGTGGTGTTAAGGGTATGGCCCTTAACCTCGAGAGTGACAACGTCGGTGTTGTTATCTTTGGTGACGACCGTGGAATCAAAGAAGGCGAAAACGTAAAACGCCTTGAAGAGATTGTGTCTGCACCAGTTGGTAAAGGTATGCTTGGTCGCGTTGTAAACGCACTTGGTGAGCCAATCGATGGTAAAGGTGAGCTTGAAGGCATTGAAACACGTAGCCGTGTAGATGTTAAAGCGCCTGGTATCTTGCCACGTAAATCTGTTCACGAGCCAATGGCGACAGGTATCAAAGCGATTGATACTTTGGTTCCAATCGGTCGTGGTCAACGTGAGCTTATCATTGGTGACCGTCAGACAGGTAAAACTGCGATTGCGATTGATGCAATTTTGAACCAAAAAGCAATCAACGAAACAGGATCTGAAAGCGAAAAGCTTTACTGTATCTATGTTGCTATTGGTCAAAAACGTTCAACAGTTGCTCAAGTTGTTAAAACTCTCGAAGAGCGCGGCGCACTAGACTACACAATCGTTGTGTCTGCGACTGCATCTGAGCCTGCACCTCTTCAATACATTGCACCGTTTACGGCAACAGCAATGGGTGAGTATTTCCGTGACAACGGTATGCACGCTTTGATCATTTATGATGACTTGTCTAAGCAAGCTGTGGCTTATCGCCAAATGTCTTTGCTTCTTCGTCGTCCGCCTGGTCGTGAAGCTTATCCTGGTGATGTGTTCTATCTTCACAGTCGTTTGCTTGAGCGTTCAGCGAAATTGAACGAAAACAATGGTTCTGGTTCACTAACAGCTCTGCCTGTTATTGAAACACAGGGTAACGACGTGTCTGCGTTTATTCCAACAAACGTGATTTCGATTACAGACGGTCAAATCTTCCTTGAAACAGACTTGTTCTACCAAGGTATCCGTCCAGCTGTGAACGTTGGTCTATCAGTATCTCGTGTGGGGTCATCAGCTCAGTACAAAGCAACGAAACAAGTTGCCGGTACAATGAAATCTGATTTGGCTCAGTTCCGTGAGATGGCTGCATTTGCTAAATTTGGTTCTGATCTAGACCCAGCGACACAGCGTCAATTGGCACGTGGTGAGCGTCTAACAGCTCTATTGAAACAACCACAATACTCTCCATTGTCATTGGAAGAGCAAGTTGTATCAATTTACGCAGGTACACGCGGTTACTTGGATGGTGTGAAAGTTGATGATGTTCAGCGTTATGAAGCAGAACTTCTGAGCTTTGCTCATGCTAACCACGCTGATTTGCTTAAAACTATTCGCGACGAGAAGAAATTGTCCGGTGAAACTGAAGGTAAAGTGAAAGAGTTGATCGAAGCGTTCAACAAAACATTTAGCTAAAGTAATTCGGGCAAACAGTTGAGAGGCTGATAAATGGCCAGCTTGAAAGATCTTCGCGCTCGCATAGCGAGTGTGAAGTCAACGCAAAAAATCACGAAGGCCATGCAAATGGTGGCCGCAGCTAAGCTGAAACGTGCGCAGGAAGCGGCTGAGGCCGCACGTCCTTACGCTCAGCGTATGGCTGCAGTCATCGGCAATTTGGCCGATTCCGTCGGTGTTGGTGAAGGCGGTCCTCGTCTTCTTGCTGGCACTGGAAGCGACCAAACACACCTCGTTGTTGTTCTAACAGCAGAGCGTGGTCTATGTGGTGGTTTTAACGGAAACGTCGCTAAATTAGCGCGGACAAAGATACTTTCACTTCAAGCTGATGGGAAGGACGTAAAAGTTCTGACAATCGGTAAAAAGGGAAATGACTCTTTAAAGCGTGAATTTGGAAAAATTATTGTCGATCATATTGATCTGCGTGGCGAAAAAGAACTGAATGGTGAAGTCGCCGGACGGATTGGTCGTCAAATCACAGATATGTATGAAGATGGCGCATTTGACGTCTGCTCATTTATTTATGCAGAGTTCAAGAATGTATTGAGCCAGAAACCTGTTTCTCAGCAGCTTATCCCTGCTGTAGCCCCAGAAGACGCACCGAAGGTGGATCTTAAAGGCGCAACATATTTATATGAGCCGGGTGAAACAGAGATTCTTGAAGCGCTTTTACCGCGTTATTTGAACACTCAAATATTATCAGCACTTCTTGAAAGTTCAGCTGGTGAGCAGGGTGCTCGTATGACGGCTATGGATAACGCTACACGCAATGCTGGCGAAATGATTGATAGCCTGAACTTGACATATAACCGCGCCCGTCAGGCGCAGATCACAACAGAACTTACAGAAATCATCTCGGGTGCGGAAGCACTCTAGGACCGACCGGGAGCATACACTATGGCGACGACAGCCAAAGGAAAGATTAGTCAGGTCATTGGGGCCGTTGTTGACGTTGAATTCGACGGCACACTTCCAGACATCCTGAACGCACTTGTAACTGACAATAACGGCAACAAGCTTGTTCTTGAGGTTGCTCAGCACCTTGGTGAGAACACTGTTCGCACGATCGCTATGGACGCGACTGAGGGACTTACACGTGGTCACCCAGTGACAGACACTGGTGAGCCAATCATGGTTCCAGTTGGCCCAGCAACACTTGGCCGCATCATGAATGTGATCGGTGAGCCAATTGATGAAGCGGGTGAAATCGCGACTTCAGAACGTCGCGCTATCCACGCATCAGCACCTGATTTTGTTGATCAGAACCCAGAGTCAGAAGTTCTGGCCACAGGTATCAAAGTTATCGACCTTCTTTGCCCATACGCAAAAGGTGGTAAAATTGGTCTCTTCGGTGGTGCTGGTGTTGGTAAAACCGTTTTGATCATGGAATTGATCAACAACATCGCGAAAGCATATGGTGGATACTCAGTGTTCGCTGGTGTGGGTGAGCGTACGCGTGAAGGTAACGACCTTTACTGGGAGATGATCGAATCTAAAGTGAACGAAGAAGGCGGCGGCGGAGACTCTCGTGCAACGCTTGTTTACGGTCAGATGAACGAGCCTCCAGGTGCGCGTGCGCGTGTTGCTTTGACTGGTCTTGCTCAAGCTGAGTATTTCCGTGATGAAGAAGGTAAAGACGTTCTGTTCTTCGTGGACAACATCTTCCGTTTCACACAAGCTGGTTCTGAGGTGTCTGCGCTTCTTGGTCGTATCCCATCTGCTGTGGGTTACCAGCCGACACTTGCAACTGACATGGGTGGACTACAAGAGCGTATTACATCAACGCACAAAGGTTCTATTACGTCTGTGCAAGCGATCTACGTACCTGCGGATGACTTGACTGACCCTGCGCCAGCCACATCATTTGCTCACTTGGATGCGACAACAGTTCTTAACCGTGCGATTTCAGAGAAGGGTATTTACCCAGCTGTGGACCCGCTAGACTCAACATCACGTATCCTTTCTGCTGACGTTGTTGGTGAAGAGCACTACCAAGTGTCTCGTGACGTTCAAGAGATCTTGCAGAAATATAAAGAGCTACAAGACATCATCGCGATCTTGGGTATGGACGAATTGTCAGAAGATGACAAAATGACCGTTGCCCGTGCGCGTAAAGTTGAGCGTTTCTTGTCACAGCCATTCCACGTTGCTGAGATCTTTACAAACACACCTGGTGTGTTGGTTGACCTTAAAGAAACAGTGGAAAGCTTCCGTGACATTATTGCCGGTAAATATGATGACTTGCCTGAGCAAGCTTTCCTCATGTGTGGTGGCATTAAAGACGTAGTTGAAAAAGCTCAAAAAATGGCTGCAGAAGCTGCTTAAGAGCTGATATGAAAAACGGATCGCTCGACATAAAGGATTGTGTGAATAGCATATGTCCTTGGTCGGGCGAACCAGTTAACGCCGATGCGTTGACACTCTACAAAGGAGAAGTTGTCGGGTTTTGCAACACGGGTTGCCGCGACAAATTCGAAAAAGCGACACAGCTTTTTGATCCTTTGGTTGATAAGAATTTGGACACTGGAGTTCAGGAATGAGCGACAAACTACACTTTTCTCTCGTATCGCCTGAGCGCGAACTTTTCTCTGGTGAAGTTGATCAGGTAGATGCACCCGGTTCTGAAGGTCAGTTCGGTGTATTGCCGGGCCACGCACCATTTATGACCACCTTAAAAGCCGGTGTTGTTGAAGTATTTGAAGGTGATGCACGGACGCGTCTTTTCGTGCGTTCTGGCTTTGCAGATGTAACGCCTCAAGGGCTGACAGTACTTGCTGAAGAAGCAATTAATCTTGATGGTTTTGACGCATCTGCGTCAAAAACAGCTCTAGCAGAGGCGCAAGATGCGCTCAAATCAGCTGAAGATGATCATGAAAAAGAGCATTTGACTGAAACAATCACTTACCTTGAAGCATTGATTGCTGCTGCTTAAGGAAGTTTCACGATCAAATATTTTAAGCCGACGAATCATATGGATTGGTCGGCTTTTTTGTATCTGAAATTGGAAGGTTCGTTATATTGTGGGGCCGCAATCGGAAAAATCGGCCCATTCGCTTTTATTAAGCTGCATGTGAGAATACTGGCTGCTTGATGTGGTTTTTAGACCAGTCAAGAATGTGCGAGTATAAGTTAGAAGCTTGTGCGGACTCAAATATCCAATGCCCCAAATCTTCAAACTCAACATATTCGCCAGCGATGTCTGCGTACAGCCAATTACGTGCCGTGATTTGGCTTGACTTACTGGAGACGACACGGTTTTTCCCGCATCCAATTGTAAGTGTCGGGTGTGCAATGTTGTGAACATCAATTTGTGCAGTGTTTCCCGCAATGGTCTCTAGGTTTGCAAGTTCCGCTCTTAATCTGGAAGATTCATATCGCAGATTGCTGATCAATTCAGAGCGTTTCTCTGAGGGTATGCAATTGAGGAAACCCCAATTAAGACCGATTGAATGAAAGGGTGTTTTGTTTGCCTGAGGTGTCAGCAAATAGGTTGCATATCCCAAAGCACTGGAATGTTTCTGACCTTGCGCGCGTGTGGTTTCATCAGCAATGGGGTTGATGAAAATACCGCCTTGAACATCCCCATATTCCATAAGTTTTTGCGCAATCAAACCGCCGAGGCAATGACCGATAACAAGGGGCTTGTCGCCTTCTTCTTCTTCAATTTGATTTGCATAATGGGAAGCGGCTTTGACCCAGTCATTAAACCCAAGATTATTCAGCGCTTCTGGGGGAGATTTGCGGCATCTTAGGTGAGGGAACATGGTTGGTGCTTCGCAGCGCCAGCCGTGTTTTTCAAAGAGTGAAACTGCATTTTTCCAGTCTTCACCGCTGCCACCCAGTCCATGTAGGAACAGAACTGATTTACTCATTACTACCTCAACCCATATTCTATTTGGTTAAGTGTTAATGTCGGTTATAATGGTTAATGACTTAAGTAATCAGTCTGTCAAATTCGTCCATTGTTGGAATTTTTGCGAAATAGATTCGTAGATATCGCGTTTAAACGGAATAATTAATTCTGGCACATCTTGCAGTGGAATCCATTTCCAAGCATCAAATTCTGGTTCGTGCAAATCAAGCTTAATATCGCTTTCCAGGCCTTTAAAACGAAAGGCGAACCATTTTTGTCTTTGACCAAGATATTTGCCTTTAAACCGCTGTAAGACCTCTTCTGGAAAATCATAATATAGCCAAGGTTCGATCTCTTCGAGGAAGTCGACTTTATCTTGTGTGATGCCTGTTTCTTCCTCTAGCTCTCGGTATGCACCGGCTAGAATATCTTCTCCAGCGTCAATGCCTCCTTGGGGTAGCTGCCATTGGAAAGGGCCAGTCGCACCCGCGCGATGGCCTGCAAACACATGCCCTTTTTGTGAGAATACAGCCAGACCAGCATTGGGTCTATACTTTTGAGGATCACGCGATCCCTGCAGTGTTGTGTCAATAAGCTGAGTCAACGCCGTCACTTTCTTCACTTGCCGATTGTACACCGGTTAGCACAGAAGCTGGTACTAGCTCATAGCCCTTCATATCAAGTGTATCAGACCATTGTTTAAACTGATCAACAGTGACGGGGAAAGCAAAACCAACACCCAAAGCTGCTTTATTTTGAAGGGCTAGAGCTTCAATGTGAAGAAGGTTTTTGTCTATGGCATCTGCAGAGGGGACTGTATCAACAATACGGTCTGCTTCTACAAAATTCATATTTATTTCTTTGGCTACAGAAGGGAAAACCGATCTATTTGCTGCACCATCATAGATCATTGCCAAACCGCGATTGTGAATTTCGCGCATGATAGGTGATAAGACGCGTGATTCTGTGGCGAGTCTTGCCCCCTGATAATTGATGACACCAAAATAACCGGTTGTTTGTCCGAGAATAACTTTAAGTCTGCGTTCATTCTCTTGGGCCGAAAGCGTTGTTAGCAATGTATCTGGGCCGGTATCTACATTTGGATAATCATAAGGCTCCATAGGCACTTCTAGAAGAACTTCATGACCTGCATCTCTGGCACGGTTCACCCATGTTTGTAGATCGGAAGAATAGGGAACAAATGAAAGTGTAACCTCAGGAGGTAAGTCGTTAATGGCCTGCATGGTGAGGCTACGCTTTATACCCAAACCACCAACGATGAGCGCCACTTGGGGTTTGCCGTTAGGTGTGTGTGGGCGTGCATAAATGTCTGCTGGTCGTCGGCCATCATCGGATATTTTAGGTAAACGGCCAACAGCCCCGTTTTCATATAGGCCTTGTATAGGCGCACGAACCAAAGCTTTTCGTTCTTCGGAAACAGGTTGAATTTTTTCAGCTTGCGAAAGGCGCGTTATACGCACGTCCTCGCCGGAGTCTGTTTCTGCATATTCTGCATAGCTTGGTGCCTGATGAGTTGGATCAGATACTGGCAGACTAGGCTCCGTGTCTTCGTGAGAAGCCGTTTCGACATGATGTTCCGTCGGGATATCGTGAATAAGTGGTTGATCGGCCAAACGCGTTTTCAAAACGGGAGCAGGCGCATTTCTATCGACAAATAAGCCTACACTTGCATGAGGGCTGCCTGCATCTTCATTTCCAGTGAGTTGCACAAAGCCTGCACTTAAGCCAACCACTACCGCAATTGCTGCAAACCCTGCTGCAAAGTGCTTTAAGCCTGTGTTCAGGGGAGATGCACCTAGTTTGATATTTGAAGACATAATAGACATTACCTACTGCATTTTCCGGCGGGACATTTGGGCAATTGCAAATGGTCTCGGAAAACAAATTTCAAACACAGTATCGGAAAACGCAGTTAACAAGTTGGAAACATAACGAAGCAACCGGGCAGTTTTTACCCAGTTGCCACGTTAAATTTACACAAAATTTGAAGCTTTATCCTTTTTGGGAAAGATCGCTTGCAAAATCCATCGAACGTAATTTAGTCAGCGCGCGTTCCAATTGGTAATCTTCACCTGAATAACCCACTGGCGGTTGATCATTTGGGATATGAGGCGGGCGGCGCTCACGTCCTTGGTCGTTTTCCAGTGCATTGCGAAGATTTGCTTCGGAATAACGTTTTTGACGCTTCTCTATGTGTTCCATTTCCTCATCAGAGAGGCGTGTTTGTGCAACTTCGATGTCTGGTTCAATTCCTGCGCCCTGAATAGATGCGTTGGAAGGTGTGTAATAACGTGATGTGGTTAGTCTTATCGCGCCTCTTTGTGGACCTAAGGGGATAACGGATTGAACAGATCCCTTACCAAATGAAATCTCACCTAGAATGGTTGCACGGTTATGGTCTTGAAGGGCTCCGGCCACGATTTCAGCTGCTGAAGCGGAACCACCATTGATAAGAACAATGATTGGTAATCCTTCGACACGTTCGCCCTGACGCGCATTATAGCGTTGAACATCATTGGGGTGGCGGCCTCGCGTTGATACGACTTCACCGCCATCAAGAAAGGCAGAAGACACACCCACGGCTTGATTGAGCAGACCACCAGGATTGTTGCGAAGGTCTAAAATCAAGCCGGACATTTTGGAACCTAGCTCTTTTTTCAACGCCGTCAGAGCATCATTGACGCCATCTGTGGTTTGTTCATTGAAGCTAGAGATACGGATATATCCAATTGTATCTTCAGTGTGGAAGGAAACTGAATTTTGTTTGATGATTTCACGTGTTAGGGAAACATCAAATGGCTCTTCATTCTCGCGCAAAATAGTGAGCAGGATATCTGTACCCGGAGCGCCGCGCATTTCTTTGAGGCTATCATTCATAGGTTGACCAACAATGGGTTCACCATTGATTGCAGAGATATAATCGCCCGGTTGAATGCCTGCGCGACTGGCGGGTGTATCATCCATGGGAGATACAACAAGAATGAAACCGTCTTGCTGGGTTATCTCAATACCCAATCCACCATATTCGCCGGATGCCTGTACTTGCATTGAGCGATATTCTTCAGGATTGAGATAGCTTGAATGTGGATCGAGAGAGGTGAGCATGCCGTCGATGGAGGCTTCCATGACTTCGGCTTCGTCGACGCCAGTGACGTATTCTGTTTGAACACGAGCGAGTATTTCAGCAAATAAATCAAGCTGTTGATATGTTTCAGCGTGGCTGTTTTCTGGTGCACTGTCTGCGTTCCAGACGAAGGCACTTAGCCCCAGAACTCCCGCAAGAGCCGGTCCAATAAACCTTAACCGCATATAATCACGCTCCATTTTTTCGCGCTCGCCTCGCATAATTCACTATAGTATCAATCTAGTGATTCAGTGTCACAAAAACCAGTGTTTCACAAAGTCACTCTGTATCCAATCAACCATTTGAGCCATTCGTACTTTTTGCGAGTAGCACTTCTGGATCAATAGTCGTTCCTAGGTGTCTTAATTCAATATACAATTCGGGCGTTTGTTTGTCCGAAACTGACATACGTCCGACGGGTTCGCCACTTAGGACACTTTGTCCGACTTCCGCATATATAGCATCCAATCCGGCGAGTACCATCATGTAGTCTTCACCTAAATCAAGAATTAATATTTGCCCATAAGTGCGGAAAACGCCAGCATATTCTACACGACCATCGCGAGGCGAGACAACATGTGCGCCTTTTCTGGTTTGCCAAGTTTGGCCTAAAGCTTTGCCTGTCGAGGTTTTGGGGCTGCCATAGGCGTTGACCAATGTGCCAATTACGGGCCTTTGAATTCCCGATATTCCTCCAAATCCATTGTAAGTAGGGCGATTTTTTGGAGCTTCTATTTTGTTTTTCTTGAGCTTTGCAAATCGTGGGGGAGGAGGCGGTTTTTTGCTTGGGGCCGTTGGGGCTTTTGTTCTGATAGAGGCAAGCAGGCTTTGTAATGTGTTGGCTTCTTTAGCTAGATTCTCGTTTTGAGTGCGTAGAGACATGGTTGCTTTTGTGAGTTCGATACGTCGCGCGCGCTTTTCTTTATAGAGCGCTTCAATCTCTTGTCGGCGTGCGAGTAATGTTTGTTCTGCGCGGGTTAAATCGTCTTTTTCTTCACGAATTTTGTTCTGGAGTGTGGCGAGAGTATCGAGTTCTTGTGCAAGTTCTTCAGCTTCAGTGGCGAGTTTGGGTGCAATATCTCCCATTAAAATGGCAGCCCGTATCGCCGCGCTTGTGTCTTCAGGACTCGTGGTAAGAGCAGGGGGACGTTTTGAGGCGAAACTCATAAGAGTTGCCAACACATCTGCTAGGGCTTCTTCATCCGCCAATAGCGCGCGGCGTGCTTGCACTTCTTTGATCTCTAATTCATTGAGCGCCATTTGGGCATCATTGGCAGCCGTTTCTCGGCGACGACTATCGGCAGCAGCGCGAACAAGATCATCATCAATTTCTTGAAGTTCGCGGTCAGCCTTTTTTTCGCTTCTTTCGAGTTTTTTGAGGCGTTTTAGAACTTTGTCGCGTTCAGCTTCGACGCGTTCAAGGTCGCTGATAGAGAATGTGTCTTTTTCAGTTGTTTTATCGTCTGCACTAACAGGTGCCGCTATCATAGCGAGCAAAGCAAACAGCAAGGAAGAAAAAGCATAACGGGACAACATGCGCCAATCTATAGAATGCGTTTTGCTAACCGAGGGTGAACACTTTTTGTGTGACTAACATTTGGCTATGGCCATGTGTGAATAGGAAACACTATTTTCATTCTCGATGATAGGGGGAACCCGCTTCAATTGATAATGCACGATAGATTTGTTCGGCAATCATGACGCGGACAAGTTTATGTGGCCATGTTTGCACACCAAATGAGATGGCTTCTTTAGCTTTGCTTGCTAATTCGGGAGCATGTCCATCTGCGCCGCCAATAAGAAAGGCGATGTCTTCGCCAGTATCACGCCAATTTGCAATTTTCTTGGAGAATTCCATAGATTTTAGCGCTTTGCCGCGCTCATCCAATCTGATGAGTTTTGCATGTCCTGTACGCGCTAAAATGCGTTCGGACTCTTTTGCTTTACCTCCGCCTGCATCAACTTCGATTTCTTCAACGGAGCGTATGCCAAGTCCGCGTCCAGTTTTGGCAGCGCGTTGGATATAATCATTGACCATGTTGCGTTCGGGAGAGTCTTTCATGCGGCCAACACAGACTATTTTAATGTGCATGAAAATGTCCTGTATAAAAAACGCCAGCTTCTCCGTCATGAAAAAGCTGGCGATATAATCAATAAGCTATGAGTGCTTAAGCTGAAAGATGGTCCGAAGAAGGTGTTTCAGCACCCCAAATACGTTCTAGATTATAGAATTCTCTTACTTCAGGACGGAATAGGTGAACAATCGTGTCACCCGCATCTAGCAATACCCAGTCGCAGTTTTGAAGTCCTTCAACACGGACACCATGTACGTCGGCTTCTTTAAAAGCACGCGTTAAGTGATCGGCCAGAGCGCCAACATGACGTGTTGAGCGGCCTGATGCGATAATCATTGTGTCTGCAATTGAGGATTTACCCATCAGGTCAATTTCTACGATGTTTTCAGCTTTATCGTCATCAAGACGGTCTAAAATCATCTGTGGAATTGAGTTTGTTTGGGCGGATGAGGCCATATGCGGGGCCTCTTCGTTGTCGCTAACAGTGTTATCAGCGGCGGTACGCATATCTTGAGCGGACAGAGCTAGAACCTTTCATAAATACTAGTGGCCAATTGCGGCCTTATATATCTTTTAACACGTTGTCCGAAATTGGCCAAACATGAATTTCAAATCGCATTTTTACCAACTACTAGAGTTGCCGCGTAGGCGGGTTGAACTTTCGCTATTTAGTGGCGCGCGCAGATGTACCCAATGCGGCGCGCTAGAGGTTGCCAGAGAAGCCGCGCGCGCATCTGCGATCCGTGCATGGCTATAGCGGCGAGCAAATTTGGAAAAACGCGCGCGCGCGCCAGCGCCCGGCCTTGCAACCACAGCGATGGGGACAGCTTCGGCAATCTGGTTCCAGCCCTGCCAGTGGTGGAAATTAATGAGATTGTCGCCGCCCATTATCCAGACAAAATGTGCTTTAGGGGCGGTTGTTTTTAAATGTTGAATGAGGGCGTTTGTGTAGCTTAGATCGAGGCGTTTTTCGATGTCGGTGACCCGCATATGCGGACCTTTTGCCATTTTCTCAGCCGATGCAAAGCGCTTTTCAAATGCTGTCTGTGTTGATTTTAAAGGATTTCCGCGTGCAGGAATCCACCAGACATAATCCAGATTCAACCGCTTTAGGGCCGTTTCCGCGACATGAGCATGGCCTGCATGGGCAGGATCAAAAGATCCACCAAACAAGCCAATTTTCATGCCATCCGTCGCTGAAGGCAAACGCAATAGATGGCGGCTCAAACGTGTGCCTCCAATGCAATTGCGTTTATCTTCATTCGGCGTGTCATTGAGGGGTCCTGATTATGTTGGTCTTGTCTGGCCCGTTCCACGAACCTGATATTTGAATATTGTCAATTGTTCTGCACCGACAGGTCCACGTGCGTGTAGACGTCCCGTTGCGATACCAATTTCAGCACCCATTCCAAACTCGCCGCCATCTGCAAATTGAGTAGAGGCATTGTGCATGACAATAGACGCATCGATATCATTGAGGAAACGTTCTGCTGCCGCAGTGTCTTCAGTGATGATAGCTTCTGTGTGGCCAGAACTATATGTTTCCACGTGAGCGATGGCTTCGTCAATGTTTTCAACAACTTTGATGGATATGATTGGGGCAAGATATTCTGTGCGCCAATCTTCTTGAGTGGCTGCTTTCATATCGACAATTGCTTGAGCTTTGTCATTGCCGCGCAATTCACATCCTGCTGCGACAAGAGACGCGGCAATTTTGGGCAGAAGATCATTTGCGATACTGGCATCAATCAACATGGTTTCTGTTGAGCCACAAATACCCGTGCGGCGCATTTTCGCGTTGGTGACAATATCAACTGCTTTTTGTGGGTCTGCATTCTGGTGCACATAGGTGTGGCAAATGCCTTCAAGGTGTCCGATCACAGGCACGCGCGCGTCTTCTTGTACGCGTCCGACCAAACCTTTACCACCGCGTGGCACGATAACATCGAGATTGCCATTCAAACCTTTGAGCATGTGGCCAACAGCATCGCGATCTGTGGTTGGCACCATTTGAACAGCGTCTTTTGGTAGGCCAGCATCTTCGAGGCCTTGTTGCAGCGCTGTTGTTATGGCTGTTGCGGAATGCACGCTTTCTGAACCACCGCGCAAGATGGTGGCATTTGCTGAGCGTACGCAAAGAGAACCCGCATCGGCTGTCACATTTGGACGGCTCTCATAAATGATACCGATCACGCCGATTGGGCCACGCACACGCGAAATTTTCAGGCCATTGGGACGTTCCCAACTTGCGAGCACATCGCCAACTGGGTCGGCAACATTAGCAACGTTTTCAAGTCCTTGCGCGATGCTCTCAAGGCGATCAGCGGAAAGCTCTAAACGGTCTAGGAGTGAGGGCGTGAGGTCTTTAGCGCGAGCGGCGACCATGTCTTTGGCGTTTGCTTCTAAAATTGAAGAGGCGTTTTCACGGATACGTGTCGCCATTGCTTTTAGAGCTTTTGTGCGTGCTTCTGGGCCGGCTTTTGCAAGCAATGCGGACGCGGCACGTGCGCGTGCTCCCATGTCCAGCATGACGCTTTCTAATTCAGCGCTATTAAAATTCTTTGTCATAGTCTTGATCCTTGAGGGGCTTAGAATCGAGTAAAAAATTGTCGTTGAATCTTAAGATTCAAGAACGAGCATATCATCGGTGTGGATTAGGGCTGGTCGACCTTTATATCCAACAATGCTTTCAATCTGGCTTGAATTGCATCCGATGAGTTTCATGGAGTCGCTTGAGGAATAGGCGCTAAAACCACGCGAAATTAACACGTTGCCGGGCCCGACGACATCAATGCCGTCGCCGCGATCAAAATGGCCTTCAACAGAGAGGATACCCGCAGGAAGTAGGCTTTTTCCGTTTTTAACGGCACGTGCAGCACCTTCATCGACATAGACTGTGCCTGATGTTTGTAAGGCTCCCATGAGCCATTGGATACGTGCGGTTTCCCGTGTGAAACTTGGTATAAACCAAGTCGCCAAAGCACCATTATTGATGGCGCTGAGTGGGAGGTCAAACTCGTCGCTTTCTGGTCGTCCAAGGGCGATAACTGTTGCACACCCTGCTGTCATGGCGATACGGGCGGCTTCTAGTTTTGTGGCCATGCCGCCAGAACCCATACCCGTTTCAGCATTAGGCTCGCCGCCCATTGCCATGATATCGGGTGTTAATTCTCTGACGAATGGGATGTGTTTGGCCTTGGGATCTTTGCGTGGATCTGCTGTGTAGAGACCATCAATGTCTGAGAGAAGAATAAGAACATCAGCACTGATCATTTGAGCAACACGTGCTGCGAGGCGGTCATTGTCACCAAAGCGGATACCGTCTGTTGCAATGGTGTCGTTTTCATTGACGATCGGGACAGCGCCAGCTTCGAGCAGAGTATCAAGTGTCGCGCGCGCATTTAGCCAACGGCGGCGGATTTCTGTATCATCAATTGTGAGGAGCGCTTGTGCGACCGGAATATTGTGGACGAGGAATGCATCCTCCCATGTCCGCATCAGGCGTAATTGTCCTGCGGCTGCAGCGGCTTGTTTTTCTTCTAGTTTTAATTTTTTAGAACCAAGGTTTAATGCTTCCCGACCCAGAGCAACTGCGCCTGAAGAGACAATGACAACTTGTTTTCCTTCTCCTAATAGAAATATGACATCGCGAGATATAGCTTGAATGCGAGCTGCATCGGCCAAGCCATCCTCATCGACGATAAGGGCTGATCCAAGTTTTATGACAACACGTTCGGCTTTGGCTAATAAGTCCACGCCTTCAGTGCTTGTTATGGTGTCCATCCTTCTTGTTCTTCTCCCGTTTCAAGTGCTTGTTTGGCGGCTGCTTTGTCTAACTCGATTTGGCGTTGCTCGTTGACCGCGCTGAATACATGTCCGAGCACTTCTTTAACATTTTCTCCTGTTGCGCCTGAGATGATATATGGTTTCTTACCACATGCTTTTTCAAGTTTTTGAGACTGTTCCTCTAATATTTCTGCATCGAGGGTGTCTGATTTGTTTAAAGCGACAATTTCTATTTTTGTTTCAAGGTCTGCGCCGTATTCTACAAGCTCATTTCGAACAGTTTGGTAGGCTTTGTCTGGATCGTCCTGAGAGGCGTCAATTAGGTGAAGTAAGACGCTACAGCGTTCAATATGGCCGAGGAAACGCGTACCAATGCCAGCGCCGTCTGCCGCGCCTTCGATAAGGCCGGGAATATCAGCGAGTACGAAAGAAGAACCGACTCCGAGGCTGACAACACCCAAATTAGGTGTGAGCGTGGTGAATGGATAATCTGCGATTTTGGGTTTGGCTTCAGAAGTCGCAGCTAGAAAAGTAGATTTTCCGGCATTTGGAAGACCTACAAGACCTGCATCTGCGATGAGTTTTAGGCGCATCCAAATCCAGCGTTCATCGCCCGGTAAGCCCGGATTAAAACGGCGAGGTGCTTGATTGGTGGAGGTTTTGAAGCGAATATTTCCCCAACCACCATTTCCGCCCTGAGCAAGAAGAACCTTATCGCCAAGTTTGGCTAGGTCTGCAATTAGGGTTTCTTGGTCTTCTTCGAAAATCTGTGTGCCGACAGGGACTTTGATGATTACATCCTCTGCGCCGGCACCAGTGCGGTTGCGGCCCATACCGTGTCCGCCACGTTCAGCTTGGAAGTGTTGTTTATATCTGTAGTCGATCAGGGTGTTGAGACCTTCAACAGCTTCGGCCCAAACGCTGCCGCCTAAACCGCCATCGCCGCCATCAGGGCCACCATGCGCAATGTATTTTTCACGTCGGAAAGACACACATCCATCTCCGCCATAACCGGCAGCGATATATAATTTACATTGATCCAAAAACTTCATCGTGTGTGTCCAGTCGTGTGTGCGCTATATCAATGCAGCGCAGAAAGAGGTGTGATAGCAGCCTTTTGGGCGGGCCAAATATATGTATATCCCGGGGATGTTGTGCCACGTGCTAAAGAATACATAGGTATTGTTTCATCTATACCACCCACACGGCCAAAGCCGAGCTTATCGAGAATACGGCCTGAGGCTGGATTGTCAGCGAAATGGCCAGCGACAATCATGTCTGGGTTTAAGGCTTGTTTTGCCCAATCCATTACGCATTTTGCTGCTTCGCTTGCTATTCCTTTGCCCCAATAGGCCTTGCCAATCCAGTATCCAAGCTCAAATGGCGCATCTGGCGTGCGCTTAAACACACCGCATCCACCGATAATGGCTTTTGTTGTCGGGTCTACAATTGCAAAATCATAGCACATACCGCGTAGATATCTGCCGTGACGCGTTGCGATAGAGCCGTACGCCGTGTTTGGCAGGTAGGGAAATGGTTTCGAACCTGTCATTTTTACGACGTCTTCGTCACTGAAGTGTGTATCGACTTCGGGCGCATCCTTCAAGCTCCATTCGCGTAAAATGAGGCGTTCAGTTTCCATGACAGGTAGAGTTGCAACAAAGCTAGATTGTTCCTGGCTCTTTTTCATTTTGCGTACCTCACAATGCATGTAATTTGTTTAAAGGATGAATATAGGCGAAAAAAAAGGAGAAGCGGTGACCCGCTTCCCCTTTTTTGGGATTTATCGCGAGCGCAGCCTTCAGCTATGAAGCGGCTCGGTCCTGTGTCTCAGACGTTTACCGCTATTCAGCTGCCTTCGGCGCGTCGACGGGAAGAACGTTGATATATTGGCGGCCACCAGCGCGTTTGCGGAAGTTTACACTGCCTTCCACTTTAGCGAAGATTGTGTGGTCTTTGCCCATGCCAACATTGTCGCCAGGGTAGTATTGTGTTCCGCGTTGGCGAACAATGATGTTACCAGGGATAACAACTTCACCACCGTATTTTTTCACGCCAAGACGTTTTGACTCTGAATCGCGGCCGTTGCGGGACGAACCACCTGATTTTTTGTGTGCCATAACAGCATCTCCATGTTAGGTGCGCAGTCAGCGCTACGTTACGATTAAGCTAGATCTTTTGATTCAGCTACGATTTGATCAAAAGGTACACGGCCTTTGAAAATATTTGTGTCTAGGTCAGCAAATTGCTCTGCTGTTAGAGCTGCGAGTTGTGCAAAGCTTGTGAAACCGGCTTCAGCTAGTTTACCAGCTGCCACTTTACCAACACCAGTCAATTTTGTGATGTCGTCAGTTTTTGCTTCTGCTGGAGCAGCTTTAGGGGCCGCTGCCGCTTTAGGAGCAGCTTTTGCAGGTGTTTCAGCTTTAGGTGCTTCTGCTTTTGGAGCAGCCGCTTTAGCAGCAGTCACTTTTTTTCCGCCTTTGGCGAGAATGTCAGTGATGCGAATAACTGTGTGGTGTTGGCGGTGACCCAACTTACGACGGTAAGTGTTACGTTGACGCTTCTTAACAGTGATAACTTTCTTACCACGTGTTTGCTCAACTACTTCACCTACAACTTGAGCGCCTGCCAATACTGGCTCGCCCATGTCTACTGTTTCACCTTCGCCAATCATCAGTACGTTGTCGAAAACGAACTCGGAACCAGCTTCAACAGCTAGCTTCTCTACTGTGATGACGTCGTCTTGAGCGACTTTATATTGTTTTCCGCCCGTTTTGATGACCGCGAACATAACTTAACGACCTTTTGCCTGTCGGTTGTCGCGTCAAGGAGGCCTCTTGCCAGCCTGCGCGAATTCTTCCAAAATCTTGAGACACTCTCAACAACCAACCGAGTATAACCCGTCAAGTTTAAGAGCGCGAAGCGCGCATATAGACGAAGAGCGGAACGAAAGTCAAATGTTTCGTGACATTGAATCGATAATATCTGCGGTTTTTCTGCAAACCTACGGATAAATCTCTTTGAATCGCTTATATAGAGCCGTCCAAATGCGCAAGTGACGGAAAAAATAAATTCCGTCACCATGAATTGTTTCTACCTAATTTGGGTTTACGCCAAGTCTCTCCAAAGTTGCTAAAGTTAGCCCACCTGTTGGCAGACCTTCGCGTAATTGGAAATCACGAACGGCTGTCAGTGTTTGACGGCCAACCTGCCCATCAACTGTACCAGCATCAAAGCCCTGATTGTTTAAAGACTGTTGCAATTGGCGAATAGTGTTTGGTTTTGTATTCGTTTCACACAAAATTTCGCGCCATTCTAGGCGTTCACTTCCCGTTTGAACACGTTGCTCAACCTGATCATATACAGGCGGCACATATTCTACTTCTGTGCGCTCAGGCTCAACAACGCGGCGTGTTTTGCGCGTGTCGTATTTGGCAGGTATTTCTTTGCGTTGCACTGTTGCTTGTTCCACAACGACGCGGCGGCGCACTGTGTCGTATTTTGCTGGCACTAATTCTTCGACAATGCGTTCAGGCTCTAGAATGACCTGACGTTGGATTGTTTTATATTCCGCTGGCACTTCGACGCGGCACATGATTTCGCCTGTTGCGTCATCAACACGTTCGAGGGCACCGCGACCGGGTTTCCATTCAACGCGGGCAGGGCGAACCATGATTTTTTCTTCGACCGTTTCTGTTCTTGCCGGAATAACTTTCTTTTCCATGCGTTCTGGAGAAACAATGACGCGCTCTTCAACATAATCATAACGCGGTGGAACGGGCACATATTCAAAAGAAGCATCCTGAACTAGATATGTTTCTTCGATTGTTTCGTATTGGGCAGGGATTTTTTTGATTTTTTGAGATTCAGGTTTCACCAAAATCTGTTGGACTGTTGTTGAGTATTGCGCAGGCACGAGCACTTTAGCGTAACATTCACCTGCTCTGGCGTTGGGTGGGAGGTCCACCTGTGCAAAAGCCGGAGCACTAATCGCGCATAAAGAGACTGCTGCGAGCGCTCTAGATATTAAGTTCATTTGGTCCACCCTGCGAAAATACGTTTAATTTCATATACTATATTAACTTGCCGTTAATAATAGATCGCGTCCAGCGGGTTCGTCGCTTAGGGGTAATTCAGCTTAAGAATGATGCACGAAAACAACGTATAGGGGATTTTTAAAACGATCCGGCTTGGATTGACCCGTTAAATACCGGCGTTAATCGCGTTTTGTTGATGCTTAAGGATATTCACCGCATCGGTTTGCTGTGTGAGTACAAACGTAATTTTATCATTGGGTCGGATTTGTCCTAAACGATGGCGGTCGGCGCGTATCACTTGCCCTATACGTGGATAGCCTCCCGTGGTCTGGGCATCAGATAAAAGAATAAAGGGTTTTCCGTTTTCAGGGCATTGGATTGTGCCGGGGAAAACTGGTTCACTTTTCATGCGGCCATCAGAGATTAGAGATAGGGTAGGTGTCTCCAGCTGTATGCCCATGCGGCTTATGCGTGTTCCGGCTTTGAAATTCTGGTTTAGGAACACGTTTTTGGAGCTTTCGCTTAAAAGACCAAATTCGGCCCCTTCACCGATACGCAATAGCCAATGATTGGAGAAAAAAGGGTAGATCTCTTTAGGGATAGGTTTGGGCGATGGATTAAAATCAGAATTGGCAAATTTGATTTCGTCATCTGGTTTAAGTGCGCGGCCAGAAAGTCCACCAAATTGAGCGGGCATATATGTGGATGTGCTATCAAGAAATGATGACGCTTTTAATCCACCAGCAATGGCTAGATAGGTGCGAAACCCAAGCGGAGGCGGCTCCAATATCAAGATATCATCGGCTTTGACTTTTATTGGTTTATAAAAGGGTATGGCTTGGGTGTTGAGATAAGCAGGGCAAGGTGCGCCGCTTAGAGCAATTGTGGCGGGATGTTTGATGATGGTTTCAAAGCCGCCAGCTGTTATTTCAACACAAGTTGTGTCAATATGATTTCCGACTGCAAGATTGGCGAGCGCGAAGGAATGTTCATCTGCAGGTCCACTGGCGGGGACACCTTGATGGCGATGATGGAGGCGCGGTCTGCCTTGTAGACTGGCTTGCATGCCGGGGCGGATAATTATCAGGCTCATGGCGAGACAGCTTCAAATTTTACCCGCATGTGCGGACTAAGAATAAATGGATCTTGTTGATCTGGATCAAATAGTTTTTTTGTTGTGCGCCCAATAATGGGCCAACCGCCTGGGCCTTCAAGGGCGTAAATGCCGGTATAGCCCGAGGTTAGACCAACAGAGCCAGCCTCAACTTTAACGCGCGGCTCTTTTAAACGCGGGATATCAAATGCAGCACCGCCGATATAAGCAAAACCGGGGGTGAAGCCGATAAGGTCGACTTTATATATTTGAGATGTGTGTTGCTGGATGAAATCATCTACGCTGAGGCCCAATGCCTCGCAGACATGCTTTAAATCAGGCCCAGTTGTTTCATTATATATGATGGGGATGGTGATGACATCCTGCACAGGTGCGCTTTGGTTTGTGATTTGGGCATCAAGCTCTGTGATTTTGCTTTTGAGGGCATTTATATCCGTTGAAAGTGGATCAAATTGCAGGGTGATTGTTTCCATGCCTTCAACGCATTCGTCTATGCCTGACAATGTGCGCAGCTTTGCAGCTAGATTGGTGCGTTCTATCGAAGCGGTAATTTTAAAGGATAGGAGGTCGTCCGCTATCTGGACAAATTCAAACGCCATAACTTAAGCGCCATGTATATGGGCTTGCACGGTGAAATGAGCAGATGTGAGTGCGCGGTTTATGGCTTGTGCACTTTGGACAGCGCCTTTGGAATCGCCATGCAAACATATGCTATCAACTTTCATGGATATGAAATTGCCGTTTAATGTTTGTAGAGGGGCACCCTGAGCTAGTGCTAGAGCTTGGCCGCAGCGTTCGACATTATCATTGATCACCGCATCTGGATTTGCGCGAGGTACGAGTGTGCCGGCATCATCATAGCGCCTGTCTGCAAACCCTTCTGTGATATATGTACGTTTATGTTGTTTTGCCACTTGTTCAAGTTTGCAATCGGGCAATCCCATAATTGCGGCATGTGGCAGCACTTCCCGCACGATATTGACGATGTTCCAGCTTAGTTTTTCGCTATTGGCGGCTTCATTATATAGTGCGCCATGCGGTTTGACGTGGACAATGGGGACGCCCATGTCTGCGGCGACGTTTTTTATAAGATGCAGCTGTTTGCGCAGACTGGTTTCAAGGTCGTAATCGCTAATCTCTATGGGTTTGCGACCAAAGTTTTCTCTGTCAGGGTAAGATGGATGTGCACCGATACGCACATTGCTGAGTTTGGCCAATGTCATGGCTTCGGCAATGCTTTCGCGGTCGCCGGTATGTCCACCACACGCAATATTGCAGCTTGAAATATAAGGCATGATATCCACATCGGTGGCGCAACCTTCACCAAGGTCTGCGTTTAGATCTATCATGCGTGTCATGGCCATATTGAAAACGCCCTTGCTATTCCACGTAAACCTAATCCCAATGTGACTAGCAAGACAATAGCACCGGCCATGTTGGAACTAAGTGAATTGGCATATTGGCCTAGCAAAGCTTTGCGGTTCATGACCATAAGCAGGAATGTTGCTATGATGGGGAGCAATAAGCCATTTGCAGTTTGCGCGATCAATATCAGAGAGATGGGTTTGATGCCGGATACGCTGAAGATGACGCCGCTAAGCAATACAATAAGAGAGGTCGCGCGAAAAATGGTTTTGCGCTTGCTCTCATCATTTTGGGGCCAGATTTCTGTCACCACATAGGCCGTCGCCATTGGGGCGGTGATAGATGAGGTTAGGCCCGCTGCGAGCAGACCGGTTCCAACAAGATATTTAGCAGCTTCGCCAAAGGCGGGTTCTATACTGCGGGCAAGGTCGGCGGCATTGGAAACGACTAAGTCCGAGCCGAACATGGTTGCGGCGGCGGTTGTTAAAATCAAAATGGAGACAAGCCCGCCAAGTCCGATAGAGACAAATGTGTCAGTTCTAGCAGATTGAACATCATTTTCACCATGCCAGCGTTCGCGTGCAGCCGCTGCGTGTAAAAAGAGATTATAGGGAACAATTGTCGTTCCAATTAGGGCAATTGCAGTGAGTAGCCCGCCTTCGGGAATGCTTGGTATGAGGCCATTAAAAAGAGCTTCAAAATCGGGTCTCACCATAATGGCAGCAATGAGAAATGCAGCGCTCATGATCAATACGAGCATAACAAGAATACGTTCTAGTAATTTGTATTTTCCATGCAGTAAAAGCCCCGCCGCCAGCGTGGCCAAGGCAAGTATAAATATACGTCGGTCAGGTGAGCCCTCCCCAAAAATGGCTTCAATGCCGAGCGCGCCGCCGGCTAGATTTCCGGCTTCATAGGCTGCATTTCCAATGGCTAGCGCAGCAAATACCAAAATAGCGGAGGCAATTTTTACCGCTGGATTCTTGGTGTTTTGCATGAGCGCTTCACCAAGACCAAGTTTTGCACCCGCACCAAGGCGCGCTGACATATCTTGCAGGATGATAGTAGCAATGGTGGCAAATAAAAGTGCCCAGACGAGCGCATAGCCAAAGTTTGCGCCGGCTAATGTGCAGGCCGTGACTGTGCCAGGGCCAATAAAGGCCGCAGCAACAAGCGCGCCGGGGCCTATCTTTGGGAGAGCAAGTTTCATTCTGCGATCGTAGTGTTAGAAATACCGCGCTTTGTTGTGAGATATGTTGCGAAACTTCCTAGCCAATGACTACCTGAATAATGTTCAGCCGATACCGCTGCGATGCCGGTTTCTTTATGGAGCGCAGACGAAGCCAATAGGCTTGCAATTCTTGCATCGTCTTCAGGTAAAGCGGAAGCTATGCCTTCTAATGCCCATGCGCGTGATAGGTTTACGCCGTCTAGGTGGACAAGTTTTCCATCTGTTGCATCCAATACAATACCGGGTTTGAGCCAGTTATCACTGCCATCTGTCGGGATGTCTGGAAGAAATTCAGTTAGCCAGTTTACATAAGCTTCTTGGGGCATAACCCGGCGCATTAAGTCAGCTTCCATCAAGCATGGAGAGAGAAAGTCTTCTCCTGATGGTTCATAGGCTAAAGGGCAGGCTTTATCGTCTTTGTGAAATTTTAGGGCAGCTTCGACGAGTTGTGTTTCAAAAGCTGTGTTCTCGACAGTGCGCGCATAATCAATCATGAGGCCAAAGGCGAAGGCGCTTTGATTGTGTGTTCCTATACGGATGGGATAGGCGAGCTTGCCCAGCCATTCTTGGGTTTGTTCAACAATGACATTTTCGAGCGGGCGAAGATTTTCCCGCCATTGCTGCATAATGTCTAGGTCGCTTTCTTCAAGTTCAGCGGCGAGCTGCAGCAACCATGCGCGGCCATAAGGGCGTTCGAATGCGCCTTTGCCATTGGTTTGGAAATAGGCGACTTCTCCAGCCAGTTTTTCGGCGGAAAGATTGATGCCGACTTTGTGCTCAATGGCTTTACGCATTGGCGTATCTGGATCAGTGTTCAGGATGCGCGCTAAAAGCCAATGTCCGTGTACGGAAGAATGCCAGTCGAAGCAGCCATAAAAACTTGGGAATAGATCAGCAGGTGTTTTGGCGTCGGTATCATTGTTTAAAACAACGGATATCTTGTTGGGGTATTTTTGATCAACACAGGTCAAGGCCAGCAAAGCAAAACGATCTTCAACGACACCTTCTCTGGGTGAGGGAAGGGAGATGGCTTTTGTTGTTGAGGTTTCTGTGGGTGTTTCAGTCACGGGAGTTCCAGAAAATTCGGGGGCTTGTTCCTCTGCCGAGCAAGCAGATAAAATCAAAGCTATTGTTATCGCGCAGCTACCAAAAAGAGAATTGTATAAGTGTTTCATGTCTTTGCCCCGATGATTTAAGGCAAAGGGAGCATAGATTGCTGACAAAGAAAAGCGGGATAGAGCGGGGTTTTTTGCATTCAGTTAACCTTAACTCTTTCCCTCCTTGCAAACCCTGTTACATCTTAGCGCCTCAAAGGAGACGCTTCTATGCCTGTGACACGTGAACTTAATGAAGACAGCCATCTTTATCTGGTCGATGCATCTGGATATATTTTCCGCGCATTTCACGCATTGCCGCCTTTGACGCGCAAATCTGACGGGCTGCCAGTTGGGGCTGTGTCCGGCTTTTGTAACATGCTGTATAAATTGCTGGCTGAATCCAAAGAGATGACTGGAAATGGAAAAGCCACTCACTTTGCCTGTATCTTTGATGCGTCTAGCAAGACATTCAGAAATGATCTCGACCCAAGATATAAAGCTCAGCGTCCACCCACGCCTGAAGACTTAGCGCCGCAATTCCCATTGGTGCGCCGCGCAGCGATTGCTTTTGGTACGCCAGCCGTTGAATTAGATAATTATGAGGCCGACGATTTGATCGCGGCTTATGCGCGTATTGCTGAAGAAAAAGGCGCGAAAGTTACGATCATTTCCTCCGATAAAGACCTGATGCAGCTTGTGACCGATAAAGTCTCTATGATGGATACGATGAAGGATCGGCATTTATCTTTTGAAGCGGTGATGGATAAATTTGGCGTGGCACCTGATCGCGTCACGCATGTGCAAGCACTGGCGGGAGACAGTGTGGATAATGTGCCGGGCGTGCCGGGTATTGGGCTTAAAACAGCGGCGCAATTGATCAATGAATTTGGCGATCTGGAATCGCTTCTAAAATTTTCAAGCGAGCATGTGCCGGATAAAAAGAATAAAGCGCATGAGCTTTTGACATTTAAGCGCCATGAAAATCTTGTCGAGTTTGCCGATGATGCGCGTATATCCTTTAAGCTGGTGACATTGGACGATCACACACCAGTGCCAGTTGCTATTGAAGAGTTTGGTGTGTGTGAACCGGAATTGGAACAGCTCGTTCCGTTTCTGGATGAGATGGAATTTCGCACGATAACGCGGCGAGTGGTGCAGGCGCTTGGCGATGGCGCTGAACCTGTTGCGACACCTGCATCTGGCGAAGCGACTATTCCGGTCACTGAGACCAATAATGTTTTTGATACATCCCAATATACAACACTCATCAAGCCTGATGATTTGGTGGAATGGATGCAGCGCGCGCAGGCTGTGGGTGTTATCGGGGTCGATACTGAAACAGATGGGCTGGATGCGATAGGCGCAAATCTGGTGGGTGTGTCTTTGGCATTAGGGCCAAATGATGCGTGTTACATTCCGCTTGGGCATACAGGCGATGGCGATTTGCTAGGCGATGGTGCACCTGAGCAAATGGATATGAAACTGGCATTGGGAATTTTAAAACCCATGCTGGAAGATCCTACGATTTTAAAAGTGGGGCAAAATTTCAAGTATGATGTGAATGTCTTTCATCGCGCGGGTGAGAAATTTTTGGATGAGCCGATTATTCCTTATCCCATCGATGATACAATGCTGCTATCTGCGACGCTTGAAGCTGGACAACATAATCACGGCATGGATGTGCTGTCTGAATTGCATTTTGATCATAAGCCTATCCCTTTTAAAGAAGTGGCGGGTACGGGCAAAAAGCAGATTACTTTTGATAAGGTTCCTGTGCCCGAAGCAACAAAATATGCGGCGGAAGATGCCGATGTGACATTGCGTTTATGGGCATTGCTAAAGCCGCGCCTGTCTGCTGAGGGCATGGCGACGCTGTATGAAACGATTGAGCGGCCAATGGTGCCTGTTGTGGCGCAAATGGAGCGCGCAGGGATCTTTGTTGAGCGGGAAACTCTGTCGCGTTTGTCGGGTGATTTTGCGCAGCGCATGGCTCAATATGAAGCTGAGGCGTATGAGCTTGCTGGACGCGAGTTTAACATGGGTAGCCCCAAACAGCTTGGTGAGATTTTGTTTGGTGAAATGGAATTGCCAGGCGGGAAGAAAACCAAAACGGGCGCATGGGCCACGGGTGCGGATGCGCTGGAAGACCTTGCAGCCGAAGGACATGAATTGCCCAAAATCTTGCTTGGCTGGCGTTCTCTTTCCAAACTAAAATCGACTTATACGGATGCATTGGGTGAGTGCATAAATGCTGAGACAGGGCGTGTGCATACCAGCTTTAATCTGGTGGGCGCACAAACAGGGCGTTTGTCTTCCTCTGATCCAAACCTTCAAAACATTCCGATCCGCACCGAAGAGGGACGCAAGATACGCGCGGCTTTCGTGGCGCAAGAGGGCAATGTGCTCATCGCGGCGGACTATTCACAGATTGAGCTGCGTTTGTTGGCGCATATTGGTAATATTGATACGCTCAAAGATGCGTTCAACAATGATCTCGACATTCACGCCATGACAGCGTCGGAGATGTTTGGTGTGCCCATTGAAGGCATGGACCCAATGATTAGGCGCAAAGCCAAGGCGATCAATTTTGGGATTATCTACGGAATTTCAGCCTTTGGTTTAGCGCGGCAATTGGGGATACCACGCGGAGAAGCATCTGAGTATATCAAAGCTTATAATGCGAAATTTCCCGGCATATTGAAATATATGGATGAGATGAAAGCCTTTGCACGCGAGAAAGGGTATGTGGAAACAGCCTTTGGGCGCCGTATTTGGATGAAGGGGATAAATGGCAAGGGCCCAGAGCGCGGCTTTGCTGAACGCCAAGCTATCAACGCGCCATTACAAGGTTCGGCTGCGGATATTATCAAGCGGGCAATGGTGAAAATGCCAGCGGCTTTAGAAAAATCGGGCTTGAAGGCTAAAATGCTGTTGCAAGTGCATGATGAATTGATCTTTGAAGCGCCAAAGGCAGAAGCTGAAAAGACAATCAAGCTTGTGAAAAAAATCATGGAAACAGCAACATTTCCGGTGATGGATTTATCTGTTCCACTATTGGTGGAAGCAGAAGCTGCGCATTCATGGAATGAGGCGCACTAAAAAAGCTACAAAAATAACTGCATCAGGTGTGATCCTGTGCAGTTACTTCTTATATCGTCCAGATTGGGGCGCGAGGCGCTCAATTGGCTTTAATGCCAGCCGAAGCTAGCGGGGTATTTCGTGCCGGTCCCGATCCAAACACGGGATGCCGGCGTTTTTGGCAGCCAATTGGCACGCCTCGCATGGGATATACCCATTCACCCCTCAGCACGTTTGATCGCGAACCGCCCCTGTGAGGTGTGATGGCCTTAGTATGGGGGCGTTTATCGAGGCGGGGATAAGTTTTCAGATTTCCACTTATTTTATCGCGATTGCATCGTCACTGTCTGACCAAGCCATTGATCATTATCGAGCGCTTGAGCGAGAACAGCGGCAACATCACCGCGCGCTGCAGTGGCTTTTTTATTGACTTCATCGCCAATAATTATTTCCCGCATTCCTTCTTCGTCGGTGAGCGAGACCGGACGTAAAATGGAATAATTAAGCCCTGATGCTTTGAGGTGTTCGTCTGCATCATGTTTAGCTTGAAGATAGTGCGCCATATCGCCTTCTGCCGGTGGATCATCTGCACCAACAGAACTTAGCATGACAAAACGCTTTGTATCAGAATTTACCGCAATATCGGTCAGGCGCATTGCTCCGTCACGATCGACCTGATGTGTCATTTCCTTGCTGGTGTCTCCACCAGATCCGGCTGCAAACACGACACTTTCACAATCGGCGCATATGTCATCTTGCAAATTTGTTAGATCACCTTCGCGCAATACCACTTCGTTCGGTAGGTTTGAAGTATCTGAACTTTCGCGAACTAGGGCGACAGGTTGGTGACCTCTAGACAGCAGCTCACGGACGACGCGTTGTCCAGTTTTACCGGTAGCTCCGGCGACAAGAACATTCATGTTGGTCTCCTTTAGAATAGTGTTTGGATTATAGGGTTTAGGGGAGGTAAATTGCTTTGGCGTTGACAAATTCTTTCATGCCAAAGCCACCATGTTCGCGCCCATAACCAGAGTCTTTCACGCCGCCAAAGGGCATGTTTGGATCAGCGGCACCGAAGGAATTAATCCGTACCATGCCGGTATCAAAATGATCTCGTGCGAGACGAAGCGCCTTATCTTCATCTTGACTGAAAATTCCGCCGCCCAATCCATACCGGCTGTCATTTGCAATGTGCACGGCGTCTTCATCATCTTTGGCGCGGATTAAAGAGGCGACTGGTCCGAAAATTTCGTCATCATATGCAGGCGTTCCGGGCAGGCAATTTTCTAAAACTGTTGCTGGATAATAATAGCCGGTTTGGTCTGTCGGATTGCCGCCGCACAAAAGCTTTGCGCCCGCCTCAACACTTTTGCTGACTTGCTCGCTCACAGTTTCAAATTGGTCTTTGCTGGAAAGCGGACCTAATTGGGTCTCTTCGTTTTCAGGAGACCCCATTTTTATCGCTTGCATTTGCTCTACAAAGGCCTCTTTGAACGCGTCATAGACTTTATCCGTGATGACAAAGCGTTTCGCAGACACACACGTCTCACCATTGTTGAACAAGCGCCCTTCAACGCAGGTTTTTACCGCCAACTCGATATCTGCGTCTTCTAGTACGAGGAAGGCATCGTTTGAGCCTAGTTCAAGGACTGTTTTCTTGAGGGCTTTGGCTGCAACATGGCCAATATGCCTCCCGGCAGTATCGCTACCTGTCATTGTCACAGCACGGACCCGTTCATGTTCGATAATTTTATCGGAAATGTCGTGATCAATTACCAGAACCTGAAACAGATTTTCAGGTAAACCCGCATTGTTACAGATTTCTTGGAGTAACAAGCCACTGCCTGTACAAATGCTTGCATGTTTTAGAATGACGCCATTTCCCGCCATGAGATTGGACGCCAAAACTCTGATAGGTTGGTAAAGAGGGAAGTTCCAAGGCTGTATGCTATAAATGACTCCAATGGGCGAGTATGTTACCCAGCCTTTCTTAGAACCAGCAGAGTGGGCGCGTTCCTCGTCGGCAAGGATTGAAGGGCCATTTTTAGCCGTGTATTCGAGGATTTGAGCGCAAAGCTCTACTTCCATTTTTCCATCTTGTAGAAGCTTTCCTGTTTCTTTTGTCATCAACAAAGCGATGTCTTCTGCTCTATCTCGAAGCCCATCTGCAATTCGCTTGAGATAGTTGGCGCGTTCATCATGAGTTTTTAAGCGCCATTTTAGGAAAGCGTCGTGACATGCTTCTACTTTATCCGTTGCAGCCTGCATGCTCATGAGGGTGTATGTTTCTAGCGTGGTTTCTGTGGCTGGGTTGATCGTAGAAATATGTGACATGCTGAACCTCCAAGGTGCGTTCCAAAATAGGGTCGTGGCGAACCAACAGTTGAAGCGTCACAAAGTTCCGCTTGATTTTAACTTTGGAGGCAAAATGGCGTCGAATTTCAGTTTGGTTTTTTGGTGGGGGTGGCGAAAAGTGTATGCAGAATTATTGCTCAGGTGCCGTCTTCTTCGCCTTCGTCGAATTGGCAGATTTGTGCGGTCGCGCTTGGGATTTCCTCGTCAGATGAAATTGCTGTTTTTATTCTGTCGGCAGAAACGACTTGGGCGATTTTTGTCTGGAGCGCTTTGGCCAGCATCAATCCATTGTGGGGAGATAGCTTAAAAGCGGCAGTGCCAAATGTATCTTCACTAAGTGGGTGTTTGGATTTTAAGACGATCACGACTTCATCGTTTTCGTTGATTTCAACATAGGGTTTTTCACGTGCATCTATCGTCAACATAGCATTCTCCTTTTGGGTGGGAGGTGCGAATGACTTGATCAAAACACATCCAACCTTTGGCTTCCGCGTAGCCAAATGACATATGCGTCTTCAAAGCCTTCTATGCTGATTAAACGTGTCAGCTGTGGGATAGTTCCAATTGGTTGAATGCTAGAGCGCGCCGTATAGCGCTTGGCCGCAGAGAGATGTTTACCCGATCTGCTCTCCGTCTTCTTTTGTGAAAGTTTTGGCGAGCGGGGTTTCAAGAAGATCTAATACGGCTTCACTAGGGCGGCAGAGTTTGACGCCTTTGGGTGAACACACAATTGGGCGGTTGACGAGGATTGGGTGTTTGATCATCTCGTTGAGAATTGCATCATCATCTATATCGTCTTCTAGCAATCCTAAATCCATTGCAGGTGATTTTGTTGTACGCAAAGCTTCTTTGGGCGTGATGTTTGCGGCGGCAAATAATCCTAGCAATTGGGCGCGTGTCCAACCTTTTTCCAGATAGGGAATAATAACTGGATCAGCGCCGGAAGCTTTGACCATTTCAACAACATTGCGCGACGTGCCACAATCTGGGTTGTGATAGATAACGATCATGATGGCTCCATCTTAATTGGGTTAGTCTGCGGGGGGGAAATGTTTGCGTGTGCGGTTTGCAAAAGCTACAAGCGAGAGCATGACGGGAACTTCAACGAGCACGCCGACAACAGTGGCCAAGGCTGCGCCGGAGTTTAGGCCAAACAGGCTGATTGCGACGGCGACGGCGAGTTCGAAAAAGTTCGACGTGCCGATCATGGCGCAGGGGGCGGCCACATTATGCGGGACTTTCCAAGCCCATGCTGCAAAATAGGCGAGTGCAAATATCAAATAGGATTGCACAAGAATTGGCGCAGCGATTAGCGCGATGATGAGCGGGTTATCCCATATCATTTGCCCTTGGAAACCAAAGAGCAAAACCACAGTTGCGAGCAAACCGATGACGGAAAACGGTTTTATTTTGCCGATAAAGGCATTTACCGCATTTTCGCCGCCGCGTTTTTGTAAAGAGAGGCGGATAAACAACCCCAATACAAGCGGGATAAGCACATAGAGCACGACTGATAATATCAGCGTGGCCCAAGGCACAACTACATCTGTGACGCCGAGCAAAAAGGCGACAATGGGGGCAAAGGCAAACACCATGATCGCATCATTAATGCTGACCTGCGCAAGGGTGTAGGCGGGGTCGCCCTTGGTGAGTTGTGACCACACAAATACCATGGCTGTACATGGCGCAGCGCCCAATAGAATGAGGCCGGCAATATAGCCCTCGGCATCGGCGGGGGGGATAAAATCGGCAAAAATGTGCTTGAAAAACAACACACCTAGCGCCGCCATAGAGAAGGGTTTGATCAGCCAATTGACGACAAGCGTGATGACCAATCCGCGTGGTTTATCGCCGACACGTTTGAGGCTGGAAAAATCCACGCCGATCATCATGGGCAGCACCATTGCCCAGATTAGCAAAGCGACGATCAGATTGACATTGGCATATTGCAAATCTGCCAGCGCGCCAAAAGCTGATGGAAATACATTGCCCAACACCATGCCCGCGCCAATGGCTAAGGTGACCCATAAAGACAGATAACGCTCAAATAAACCCATGATCAAACTCCTATTGAGCGCGTCATGTAGCATTGTGTTATCAAAAGTTCAATATTTCAGGAATATACGAAATATAAAATAAAATTGTTTAAGGGCAAACACAGAAATCTCCGCCGCTGTAACCAGCGCGAGAGGATAATCAAGGATAATACAATAGGGCGCGAGGCGCACTTATCGTCGGCAGTGAAGGCTGGCGTCCTTAATGCGGATACCAGCGAGAGTGGGCCGCCAATAGGCGCGCCTCGCATGATGGTTTGGCCTATTCCAAAGCCGCTAGGGGAGGCGGGCATAGCCCCTAAAACATCTCACACAGGCATAATGACGCCCATGTATTGGTTTCTCCCCAGCCCTGCCACCTTGATTGCGCACCTGTTTCGCAAACGGGTTTGGCAAGTCCATCATTCCATTCCCCACACGTCGGTCGCGCGCCGCCCATAGAGATTGGATGAGGTGAGTATGGGGAGGGATTTGAGGGAGGGGGATAAGATTAGTTACAGTTTTGTTCTCTGGTTTGAAAAATCAAGTCGAATGCATCTTCAATGTTCGAGATATTTCGAAGGTTTTCATCAAGAGAATCTCTGTATTGGTTATTTAAGAAATTCCTTAAATCCCAATTTGAAAATTCTTTTGTGCTTTTGGTGCTCATGATCTCTGAAAGAGAATGTGTTTGAGCGGTAGCACAAAAATACTCGTATGCATCAGCTGAACAAATTTCGTACGGTATTTCAGTTAAAATCTTTGGTGATATTCCGATTTTATTTAAGTGTTGTTCGGTCAACTGGTTAATTCTGGATGTAAGGGCCGGGTAAGACGCAAACCAATTTTTGGGAAATACAACTAATAAGTATTTTCTTTTGCCTGATGGTTGCCAGTGCGTGTACTTGCCGTTTAACCCATCAAATATATTCTTGTAAGTTTTCGAAAGAGCTTCAGAAATTTTAGTCAAATCTCGATCTATTGAGTCCTTTGTGGTTAGATCGGTGATACCCGAGTAAGATGCGCGCCGAGCTTTGCACTCGACAAAAACATCAGCATTTTCATCGGACAGTATTAGGTCTACTGATGCCTTTCCAATACCGTAGGGTTGTTCAGGACGCACTGAAATTCGAGGTTGTAGGTGAGTTGAGCTGAGTGTTTCAATGTAATTTTGAAAACCTAATCCAAAAGCATTAGCAAAACTGCGGTGCCCGACTAGGTCATAGTATAGTCCGTCTAATAGACGATAAACTAAATATCTCGGGATAGGGCAAATTATACAATCTTCACCACTTTGGTTGTAAAGCTTCAATAATGGTTTTTGAACAAAAATAGATCTACGATATTCAAAATTTACATCTGCTATCGATTTGTCAAAACTGTCGTTGGAAACTTCTTCTGTGTTCGTTGTAATGGAATTTAATATTAACTTTGTTTGTTTTTGTGACAAGCCAAGCTTTGATGCATCAATCCCCCCTTTTAGAGTGCGGTTTGACAAAAACCAACCGTATAGAGCAAAGGTGAATTTAAACAGTTCAGATGGAGTGACATTATATTTCTCGTACACTAACTCCTTAAGAGGTAGGTGCTCAAATATTTTAATGTAACGATAAAGGTATCTCCCATTTAGTCTTTCTTGCCAAGGAAACTGGAGGTGCGAGATTCGATACAGTTGGTACCAAATTTTATCAGCCATTCCTTTCTCCACTTCGGTGTTTACGTGGTGCAACGCTTTGTAAACTATAGCAAAAGAATCCCATTTGTTGATATTACGAATTCCCAGAAAACAATTGTGTGTGAACGCCTCTCGAAGAAGTTGGTCCATTCGCCAAGGAAAAATTTGTAGCTGTTCGAAAGAAGAGAAGTCGAGTTCTGGTGGAGCAAGCGACCAAACGTTGAGAGACTCGTTGGTTTCTAGTTTTCTGAAATACTCGGAAGTCAATGCTATTGTGTTGGGTAGCGATGAAAACGAAAGAGTATTGCAGAATATTCGATATGCTCGTCTGGGATTTGAGGGTGAATCTGACATTGAAAATAATTGCTTCGAAGCGGCGTTATATTAAAGTTATAGAGGATTACTGCTTTTGTTGGTTTTGTCATTATGCATCTTTTGAACTTCTGGATTCAGTTAGGGTAGTAGTAAAATAAGTCGTGCTTTGTGCGTCATAATTTTACTGGACTGGACCCCAGCCTTCGCTGGGGAGGTGGTGTTGGGGCGGGGTGTGATATCTTCATACGGGAATTGGCCCAAGTCTGTCTCAAATCGCCTAAATT
>NZ_JBZXVU010000057.1:0-470 GCF_058892565.1 Hirschia sp.
TAGTTGATCCAATTCTTGACGATGTCGAAGAGGTTGTTGAAGACGTCGTCGACGAGGTAGTTGATCCAATTACTGATGATGTCGAAGAGGTGGTTGAAGAAGTCGTCGAAGACGTTGTTGAAACAGTCGAAGATGTTCTCTCCGACTTATTAACACCGGAAGATTCAGAACCATCAGATCCAGACGCTTCAGATGAAGATCTGACAGTGGATGGTGATGTTGACCTTGCGGGTCAGGACATTGTTGACCTTGATGTGGATGTTAATCTTGATCCAGTTGAAGCCATAATTGGCGATGTCGACATTGATGTGGACGCGGTTGCAGAAGTTCTTTCTGATGATGCCATCCTTGATGTGGATGTTGACGCAAGCGTTGAAGCGTTTGGCGAAGAGTTAGAGGCTGCACTTGATGTGGTGATCGGCGAAGACGCCGGTGATGATGTTGAGGCTGTGGCTGAAGAAGTTGTCGAA
>NZ_JBZXVU010000057.1:613-779 GCF_058892565.1 Hirschia sp.
ACCTATTAACACCGGATGGTTCAGAACCATCAGATCCAGACGCATCCGATGAAGACCTGACAGTGGATGGCGATGTTGATCTTGTGGGTCAGGATATTGTTGACCTTGATGTCGATGTTAATCTTGATCCTGTCGAAGCCATAATTGGCGATGTCGACATTGATGT
>NZ_JBZXVU010000058.1:0-8292 GCF_058892565.1 Hirschia sp.
GTCGTCGAGAAAAAAACTGGCGGTGTTAAAGCGGTTAAAGCACTTCGCATGAAGCTTGGCCTGCCAGATGCTTCTGGTCGTCGCTCTCCAGAACCAATTGAAGGTTCAGAATACGAAGTGAAAGCAGACATCGTCATTAAAGCACTTGGTTTCAGCCCTGAAGACCTACCACAGCTCTTTAATGAAGAAGCTTTGACTGTGAACCGTTGGGGTGCTCTGAAAGTCAATCACGCAAACCTGATGACATCTCTTGATGGTGTGTTTGCAGCTGGTGACATTATGCGCGGTGCGTCTCTTGTCGTTTGGGCCGTAAAAGATGGCCGCGACGCAGCCGAGCACATGCACAAATACATGAAAGCTCAGGCAGCTAGTTCGAAAATAGCTGCTGAATAAATAGAATAAGCGCAAACAGAATAATTTTGCGCAATTGGACAAAATTCTGGGGATGGTCAGGCAAAAACACGACCGTTCTCCACCCAAATAGGTGAAAACCGATGACCGAACAAAACAATTACAAAGCTGATTATGAAGCCAAACGTCAGGCTTTGATGGATGCACACGCATATAATCCTGCTGATGAGCATGACGCGTGTGGTGTTGGTCTTGTTGTACAAATGGATGGTACACCCAACCGTAAAATCGTTGAAGCCGGTATCAAAGCACTAAAAAACGTATGGCACCGTGGTGCTGTGGATGCCGATGGTAAAACAGGTGATGGCGCGGGTATCCGTCTGGATGTGCCGCAAGCGTTTTTCCACGCCAAAATCCAAAAAACAGGACACGCACCCAACGAAGATCAACCCATTTGTGTTGGTCAGGTTTTCTTGCCCCGTGAAGACCTAGGTGCCCAAGAACGCGCCCGTACAATTGTTGAAACAGAAGTCGTTGGTTTTGGCTTCCATGTTTATGGTTGGCGTCAAGTTCCGATCGACACATCTGTCATCGGACAAAAAGCTGATGCGACACGTCCTGAAATCCAGCAAATCATGTTCTGTGACCCATCAGGACGCGACGAAGCTGAGCTTGAAAAAATTCTATATATCTGCCGCCGCCGCATAGAAAAACGCGTCCGTGAAGCAGGTATTCCAAGCTTCTATATCTGTTCGTTTTCTGCCAAAGCGATCATTTATAAAGGTATGTTCTTGGCTGAGGACATCGATAAATTCTACCCTGACCTTCAGGATGAACGTTTTGTCTCTTCAGTCGCAATCTACCACCAACGCTATTCAACAAACACATTCCCACAATGGTGGTTGGCTCAGCCTTTCCGCATGTTGGCACACAATGGTGAGATCAACACCATTCACGGAAATGTAAACTGGATGAAGTCGCACGAAATCCGCATGGTTTCCGAGACATTTGAAGGTTATGAAAACGACATTAAACCCGTCATTTCACTTGGCTCATCAGACTCTGCAGCTCTAGATGCCGCATTTGAATTGCTCGTGCGTGCTGGCCGCAAAGCCACAATGGCAAAAACACTTCTTATTCCCGAAGCATGGTCCAAACGTGAAGACGTCATGCCTCAAGCCCACCAAGGTCTCTATGCTTATGCAAATGCTGTGATGGAGCCATGGGATGGCCCTGCCGCTGTATGTGCGTTTGATGGACGTTGGGCAGTTGCCGGACTAGACCGTTCCGGTCTTCGTCCAATGCGTTATGCTCTCACAAATGATGGCGTGCTTGCATGTGGTTCGGAAACAGGCATGTGTCCGCTTGATCCTGACACAATTGACCGTCGCGGTCGCGTGGCTCCGGGCGGCATGATCGCAGTCAACATCGAAGAAGGTAAATTCTATAACCACAAAGAAGTGATTGATGCACTCGCTGCACAACACCCTTATGATGAGTGGCTAGAAAATGTGATCGAGCTAGATGAGCGCGTCACGGAAGGCACAGAACCAAAAACATATGACCGCGATGAATTATTACGCCGTCAAACTGCTGCTGGTTTCTCTATGGAAGAAACTGAGCTCATTCTATCGCCGATGATTGAAGATGGAAAAGAGGCTATTGGGTCTATGGGTGATGACAGCCCTATCGCTGTTCTATCCGAAGGCTATCGCCCTCTATCCCACTATTTCCGTCAGAACTTCTCACAGGTGACAAACCCACCGATTGACCCATTGCGTGAAGACCGCGTGATGAGTTTGAAAACACGCTTTAAAAACCTCGGTAACATTCTTGCCGATGATGAAGCCCAATCAAACGTGTTCTTATTGGAAAGCCCTGTCCTAACTACAGGCATGTATAATAACCTCATCGACATTCTTGGCGATGGCGTCTCCATTATCGATTGTACATTTGATGCAGATGCAGCCGCTTCTCAATCCGCTGGTGGCACATTGCAAGCTGCCCTGATCCGCATCTGTCAGGAAGCAGAAGACGCTGTGTCTCAAGGTAAAGAGCACATTGTTCTTACCGATGAAAACCAGAATGGTGAATTAGCCGGCATTCCGATGATCCTTGCTGTTGGAGCTGTACATTCTCACCTTGTGAAAAAAGAATTGCGTTCATTCTGTTCTATCACAGTGCGTTCTGCTGAATGTCTGGACACACACTATCACGCCGTCCTCATCGGTGTTGGAGCAACATGTGTAAATGCTTATCTAGCAATGGAAACTATTGCTGATCGTTTTTCTCGTGGCCTTGTTCAAGGTGTTACACTTAAAGAAGCCTGTCAGAATTTCAAAAAATCCATTGATGCTGGTCTTCTTAAGATCATGTCCAAAATGGGCATCTCGGTTATTTCCTCTTATCGCGGGGGATATAACTTCGAAGCGCTTGGATTATCACGCGCCCTCGTGGACAATTACTTCCCGGGCATGACATCCAAAATTTCAGGTATCGGCCTGAATGGTCTTGCCAAGAAAACACTCGGCCTTCACGACAAAGCTTGGGAGGGTCAAGTTATGGCTCTGCCTGTTGGTGGTTTCTACCGCATCCGTCGTTCGGGCGAGCGTCACGCTTTGACAGGTGATCTTATTCACCAACTTCAAAAAGCATGTGACACAGGCAGTTACACTGAGTGGAAAAAATACGCCGAAGCAATCAAAAAAGAAGCACGCGAACACCCGCTTCAATTGCGTGATTTGCTTGATTTTGCATCAACGAGAAAACCACTTTCTCAAGAAGATGTTCAATCGGTCAATGAAATCCGCAAACGCTTCATCACACCCGGCATGTCGCTTGGGGCGCTTGGTCCAGAAGCTCACGGTACACTCAACGTTGCCATGAACCGCATTGGGGCTAAATCAGTTTCCGGTGAAGGTGGTGAGGTTCGTGAACGCTATAAGCCGATGGCAAATGGCGACAACATGAACTCAGCAATCAAGCAAGTGGCTTCAGGTCGTTTTGGTGTCACAGCTGAATACCTTAACCAATGTAAAGAAGTTGAGATTAAAGTCGCTCAAGGTGCAAAACCAGGTGAAGGCGGACAACTTCCCGGCTTCAAAGTGACTGAATTCATCGCTAAAAACCGGAATGCGACACCCGGCGTGACGCTAATCTCGCCTCCGCCACACCACGATATTTATTCAATCGAGGATTTGGCGCAGCTAATCTACGACCTCAAGCAGATCAACCCTGACATTCGTGTCTGTGTGAAGCTTGTTGCGCGTTCAGGTGTAGGAACAATTGCCGCTGGTGTTGCTAAAGCGAAAGCAGACATCATCCTGATCGCAGGTAATGTCGGTGGTACAGGTGCTAGCCCGCAAACATCCGTTAAATTTGCTGGTCTTCCGTGGGAAATCGGTCTTGCTGAAGCCCACCAAGTCCTAACGCTCAACAATTTGCGCGACCAAGTCACACTTCGTACGGATGGTGGCCTGCGCACAGGGCGTGATATCGTTATGGCAGCCATGTTGGGTGCTGAAGAATACGGTATTGGAACGGCGTCTCTTGTCGCTATGGGCTGTATCATGGTGCGTCAATGTCACTCCAACACCTGTCCTGTTGGTGTGTGTACTCAACGCGATGATCTACGTGAGAAATTCACAGGGAAACCCTATAAAGTAGTCAACCTGATGACACACATTGCTGAAGAAGTTCGCGATATTCTTGCCGAACTCGGATTCAAAACCCTCAATGAAGTGATCGGTCGCACAGACCTTCTCTCTCAGGTGTCACGTGGATCTGAATTCCTTGATGATCTTGATCTAAACCCACTTCTCATTCGTGCGGATGCTGATCAGAAAATTGAATACAAACCTAATCTTCGCAATGAAGTACCGGATTCTTTGGATGCAGAAATACTGCGCGATGCAGCTGCCTTCTTTGAAAAAGGCGAAAAAATGCAAGTGGACTATAAAGTACGCAATGTTCAGCGTGCTATCGGTACACGTGCCTCGTCTCACATTGTGCGTAAATTTGGAACGGATGATCCCCTTCCAGAAGGTCGCCTATGGGTCACACTTGACGGGTCCGCTGGTCAGTCACTTGGTGCCTTCTGTGTGAAAGGTCTCACACTCGAAGTGATCGGTGATGCCAATGATTATGTTGGTAAAGGTCTTTCAGGTGCGACAATCATCTTGCGTCCATCATCCGGTGCTCGTTTCCTAGCTCATGAAAACACCATCATCGGAAACACATGTCTATATGGAGCCACGTCCGGCTATCTATTCGCCGCTGGACAAGCTGCAGAACGTTTTGCGGTTCGTAACTCTGGTGCGACAGCTGTCATCGAAGGCTGTGGATCTAACGGTTGTGAATATATGACAGGTGGCCGCGCTGTAATCCTTGGACCAATTGGCGACAATTTCGGTGCAGGTATGACAGGTGGGATGGCTTATATCTATGATCCAGACGATAAATTTGGAGTCATGGCCAACCCTGAAGCAATTGTTTGGGATACAATCAAATCCAAGCATTGGGAAAATGAGCTTAAATCTCTCATTATAGACCATCAGGACCGTACTGTTTCTGCGCTTGCAAACTCAATCTTAGCAAACTGGGAACTGGAGCTCTCAAACTTCAAACAAGTTTGTCCAAAAGAAATGCTATCTCGACTAGAGTTTCCTCTAGATGACTCTGCCACGGCAACAGCAGCGGAATAATTTCCAAAGCTTTCGCATGGCAAGACCCCAGACAAAGCGTCGACCTCGTCGGCGCTTTGTTTCGTTTTAAGCGATAGAATTGCTCATTTCGTTGTGGATATATGAAAATTAGCCTCAAACTAGTGATGTTTCAGCCAAATTAGACACAGCCAGAAACATTTCTTTGCAAAAAATCTCTATCGCTAGGTGTTGCCAACTTTCATTTGCGCATATATTCGCGCTGGATGACTCAAGAATTATTAAGCCTTGCACTCGCGACTTTCGTGACATTTTTTGTTTTGATCGACCCTCCCGGCGTCGCTCCCGTTTTTGCGTCTTTAACCGCAGGTGGCGGTCCTAAATTTGCACGAAAAATGGCTTATAAATCTGTTATTGTTGCCGGTATAATTATTGTCGGATTTGCATTTGGCGGTGCTTGGCTATTGGGTGCCTTGCACATTTCAATCGATGCTTTCAGAGCAGCTGGCGGAATTTTGCTATTCCTCATCGCGTTGGAAATGGTGTTTGAAAAACGCACGGAGCGCCGCGAAAGTCGCGCCGAAGCTTTGCTTGAAGATGAAGAACATGAAAACCTTGATGATGTTTCAGTCTTCCCGTTAGGCATTCCTATGCTGGCTGGGCCCGGATCTATTGCGACCGCCATGTTATACATGCAAAATGCGAGCGGAAGCCTTCTAAATCAAGCCATTGTTATAGGTGCCATACTTGCCAACTTGCTTTTATGCTATTTCGTATTTTTAGGTGCTGCGCCGCTCATTCGTATTATGGGCGATAGCGTAGCAGGTGCGGTCACACGTATTTTTGGTGTGATATTGGCAGCTCTTTCCGTCCAACTCCTCATTGACGGTATCAAAGGTGCGTTCGGCATTTAGCCAGATTAAACCGCTTTTTTTTGAAATTCACGCGAATGTGACTACCTTTCCAAGCAGATATTTGAGAATATCTCGCAAGTAGTACTTGATTATTTATTTCTAAGATATATCTTGAGCTTATCTTAATTATAAAAGGAAGATAAATTTGAGATTTTCACACATAAACCAAAACCACAGAGAACACGGCCACAAACACCGCAGACACAGATCAGAATGTCGTCACAAAAACGGTCACCGCCATGGCGGTATGGGTAGAGGCGGACGCAGACGTGTATTTGACGCTGCCGAACTTCGCCTTGTCCTCCTTCACTTCATCAGCACAAACCCTAAACATGGTTATGATCTGATCCGCGCTATTGAAGAACATTCCGGCGGCAGCTACGCGCCAAGCCCGGGTGTTGTCTATCCAGCTCTCTCAATGCTTGAAGACATCGGCTTTATCTCTGCCCAGCAAGAAGAAGGCGGCAAAAAAGCTTTCAGCGTTACGCCGGACGGAGAAAGTGAACTTCAAACACAATCAGAAACGACGTCCTCCCTATTGCAACGCCTAGAAAGCCTCGCCACCGAACATGGACGCCTAAACCCCGCCCCAGTCAAACGCGCAATGGAAAACATCAAAACAGCCCTGCGCAACCGAATGACCCAATCGGATGCAACAGACGCAACAGCCTTAGATATTGCCGCAATCATCGATGAAGCCACCCACAAAATCGAGAGACTCTAACCCCATGACGAACTCAGCACCCCAAATCTATTCAAGCCAATCTGAAACCCCAACCCAAAGCGCTAGTAAATATTTGCAACAACTTTGCAAACATTGGTCCCATAATCTGGAAGTGGAATTTGATAGCGAGAAAGCCCGTATCACTTTTCCCGCGAACAATCGCGGCGCGAATTGGAAAGGTGATGCCACGCTCCTCATGAATGCAGGAGAGACGCAACTCACATGTCAGCTTCAAGCCAGCGAGGCAGAGCAGTTGGACAAGTTAAAAAGCACTGTACAAAGCCATCTTGATCGCTTCGCATTCCGCGAAGCGCCACTCAGTTTTGACTGGCAAGATCAGGAAATTGTATAATTAATCAACCGCGCTTGCGGGGTTTGCGCTTCTTAGCAGCAGATACCGCAAGGTCTGTATCCGCAAGCGAATCTGGTGCGTCGCCATTACGTCGACGCATCGTGTTCGCCATTGTTTTTAAACTCTCACCCGGAAATGTAAGTGCAAGCATTTCAAGAACGGACATATCATCGAGCACTTCATCATTTTGATCTGATGAATAGGCAAAACCTTCAGCAACAGATTTTGCGCCTTTCGCCAACCAGTCATCCATCAATTGCTCACGTCCAGCAGGCAAAATGATGTAGCGGTCCGCGATCTCAACTGTTGAGCGTCCATCATCTTCCGGCACCATAATTTCATGCAGTTTTTCACCCGGACGAATGCCAATCTCTTTTTGTGGCAAATCAGGCGCTAACGCGGTGGCGAGCGTCCCAATTGTCGAAGATGGAATTTTGGGAACAAAAATCTCTCCACCTTCAGTTTGCGCCAAACCAGACAACACAAAATTCACGCCTTGCTCCAGCGTAATCCAGAAACGTGTCATGCGTTGATCTGTGATTGGCAAATGATCGACACCTTCAGCAATTAACTTGCGGAAGAAAGGCACAACAGAGCCACGCGATCCCAACACATTCCCGTAACGCACAACAGAAAACTTCGTACCATCCGCACCAGAAAGATTATTCGCTGCAACAAAAACCTTATCAGCCGCAAGCTTAGACGCACCATAAAGATTGATCGGATTAGCCGCTTTATCCGTTGAAAGCGCCACAACGGCTTTCACACCAGATTTGATAGACGCATTGACCACATTTTCAGCACCAAACACATTGGTTCGGATACATTCCATTGGGTTATATTCAGCAATTGGCACATGCTTAAGCGCCGCCGCATGTATCACATAATCAACACCGCGCATCGCCATTTCAAGGCGCGCCTGATCGCGTACATCACCAATAAAATAGCGCATAAACGGGTAATCAGCTGGCGGAAATTGCTGCGCCATTTCATATTGTTTTAGCTCATCGCGTGAAAACACGATCAGTTTTTTGGGCTCCCAGCGTTCAGAAACAATCTTTACAAACTCTTTCCCAAAGCTTCCTGTTCCACCTGTAATCAGAATGGTTTTGCCATTTAAATCCGGTGACGATTCCATAAAATCGCGAAAGAAAGGTTTGGTCATAATTTTTGCTCGATCCATCAGATTCTAAACAAGTGATAAAGTCCTCATTAACCTTAAACTCTCCTAAAGGGCTTAAGCATTGGTTTACAGGATAGACGTAAGTTTAAAGGCTCAATTAGAAGCAC
>NZ_JBZXVU010000059.1:0-1534 GCF_058892565.1 Hirschia sp.
TTGAATAAGTCAGCTACAAGGCCATAATCAGCGATTTGGAAGATAGGTGCTTCCTCATCTTTGTTGATGGCGACGATGATTTTTGAGTCCTTCATACCAGCCAGGTGTTGGATGGCCCCAGAAATACCCACAGCGACATAAAGCTCAGGCGCAACCACTTTACCAGTTTGCCCTACTTGATAGTCGTTTGGTGCATAACCAGCATCCACTGCCGCACGAGACGCTCCAACAGCAGCGCCAAGTTTATCGGCCAATGGGAAGATGAACTTTTCAAAGTCTTCTTCAGACCCAAGCGCACGTCCACCAGATACAATACGTTTGGCAGATGTTAGCTCTGGACGATCCGATACTGACAAGTCTTCTGATACAAAGCTTGATTTGAACGGACCAGCAGCTGCTTCGATTGTTTCAACAGAAGCTGAACCTGCTTCGCCCGCAGCTTCAAAAGCAGTTGTACGAACGGTAACAACTTTTTTGGCATCAGATGATTTAACAGTTTGGATCGCGTTACCTGCATAGATTGGGCGCTCAAACGTGTCTGCATCCACCACAGCTGTGATGTCTGAAAGCTGCATCACATCGAGTTTGGCCGCGATACGCGGGGTAACGTTTTTACCCATCGTTGTCGCGGGTGCAAACAAGGCGTCATAGTTTGCCATCATCGGTGTGATAAGAGCATCCATAGCTTCAGCAAGTTGTGTTTTGTAAGGTGGACCATCAGCGTGGAGAACTTTACGCACACCATCGATTTTTGCAGCTGCTTCAGCAACTGCGCCAGCACCTTCACCTGCCACTAAAATATCAATGTCACCAAATGTTTTGGCGGCAGTGACTGTTTTGTGTGTGGCATCGTTTAAAGAGGTATTATTGTGGTCTGCAATGATGAGAACAGCCATTAGATTGCTCCTGCAGCTTTAAGTTTGGATACAAGTGTTGCGACATCTTCAACCTTCTCACCAGCTTCACGTCCAGCAGGTTCAGTTACTTTCACAACAGTCAGGCGAGGTGCGATATCAACGCCGAAAGAAGCAGCTTCTTTTGTGTCGATCGGCTTTTTCTTCGCTTTCATAATGTTTGGCAAAGACGCATAACGTGGCTCGTTCAAACGAAGATCTGTGGTGATCACAGCAGGACCATCAAGCGCGAGTGTTTGCAATCCGCCGTCAATCTCACGCGTGACATTCACTTTACCATCTTCAACAACAACTTCAGATGCAAATGTACCTTGTGGCCAGTCAAGCAAGGCTGCAAGCATTTGCCCTGTCTGGTTGTTGTCATTATCAATCGCCTGCTTACCAAGAAGCACCATGCCTGGTTGTTCTTCATCGGCGATGGCTTTAAGGATTTTGGCAACAGCTAGAGGTTCTACATCACCCTCAGCCGTGACGAGGATACCACGATCTGCACCCATCGCCAAAGCTGTACGCAATGTCTCTTGTGCCTGTACAACACCGATAGAAACAACGACGATTTCAGTGACAATGCCCTTTTCTTTAAGACGAACTGCTTCTTCAACAGCAATCTCACAGAATGG
>NZ_JBZXVU010000059.1:1582-1715 GCF_058892565.1 Hirschia sp.
CGAGATCTACACCTGATTGATCAGGCTTAACGCGAGGCTTAACATTGTAATCAATAACCCGCTTAACAGGTACGAGAACCTTCATCTAGGCGTCTCCGGAAGTTTATTGGTTAGCGTGGACATGCCACATTGT
>NZ_JBZXVU010000060.1:0-6260 GCF_058892565.1 Hirschia sp.
CTTATGGTTTGCATACGAATAGCAATATTTTACAGTTATTCTGCATAAGAGTAGATTATTGAGAATTAGCTCAAGCCATCGCGTTTTTCTTCAAGTTCTAGCCAGTCCATTTCATAAGTTTCAAGTTCTTCACGAGCCATATCTAATCGTTTGGCTTTGGTGTTGAATTCATCAGGTTTTTTCGTGAATAGATCAGGGTCTGCTAGGTCTTTTTCAAGTTCACTAATTTCCAATTCACGCTTTGGAATGAGTTTTTCCAATTCATCAAAGCGATGCTGATCTTTAAACGTCAGTTTGACTTTAGGCTTGTTGGACTTGGAGGGTGATGAATGGTTTTTGCCAGTTGATTTGGCTGCAGCTTGTTTCTTTTTTGATGCAATGCGGTTTTGCTTTTGTGACAGATAATCAGAATATCCACCTGGGGTTTCGAGCCATTCACCATCGCCTTCAGGTGTGAGAACGGAGGTAACGACGCCATCAAGGAAAGCACGGTCGTGCGATACGATAATCAGCGTGCCTTCATAATCCATCAGCATGTCTTCAAGCAGATCAAGCGTTTCCATATCAAGATCATTGGTTGGCTCATCCAACACCATGAGATTGGAACTTTTTGCCAAGGCTATCGCAAGTGTTAGGCGGTTGCGTTCACCTCCAGAGAGAGCTGAAACGGGTTGTCTTAACTGTTCAGGTCCAAACATGAAATCTTTAGCATAGGAGGCGACGTGGCGCGGATAATCGCGCACCATGATCTGGTCGCCGCCATCTGGCGCAAGTGCTTCCCACAGCGTATCTGTGTCTTTGAGCGTGTTACGGTTTTGGTCCAGATATGTGATTTGCAAATTCTTGGCGATGCGAACACGGCCAGAGCCTTCATCGACTGGAATTTCGCCTAGCATAATCTTTAACAGCGTGGATTTACCGACACCATTTCCACCAACAAGTCCAAGGCGGGCACCGCGCATAATCTTGATGCTGAAATCCTTGGCGATGACTTTTTTGCCGCCGCCGGGGGCATCAAAAGCTTTCTGGATGTCGATGCCTTCAAATACGAGCTTTGAAGAGGGGGCAGCGTCGTTTGAGATGATTGATGCCGTTGTGTTGGCCTGATTGAGGTTGTGCTTACGCTCGGCCTGCTCAGCGCGCATATTGGCGACTTTGGAGAGGCGACCCTGATTACGTTTGCGCCGACCTGTTACACCGCGCATGAGCCATCTTTGTTCGGCTTTCAGCTTTGTCTGGAGGCGGTCTAGCGCTTTTTCTTCTTCAGCTTCAACTTGTTCAGCCCATTCATCAAAGGCTTTAAAACCGCGATCGAGTTTACGCACAACGCCTTGGCGAAGCCATGCTGTGGCTGTTGTGGTGTTTTCCATGAAACGACGGTCGTGGCTAACCAGTAAGATCGCGCCGCGAAAGCTGCTAATGCGGCCTTCTAATTCTTCAATGGCAGATACGTCCAAATGGTTGGTTGGCTCATCTAGCAGTAAGATATCTGGATCTGATGCAAAGGCACGTGCAAGAGCGAGGCGTTTGCCCTGACCGCCAGAAAGTGTAGAGGGATCAACGTCATGGGCGAGACCCGCCATGTCCAATTCCATCTCGGCCATATACATTTCTGTTTCATCAATGTCGGCAGAGGCGTATTCAAGCGCGGTTTTGAATTTAGAAAAATCAGGTTCTTGATGCAGATATTGAAAGCTAGCGCCCGGTTGTTTCCAGACATCGCCTGAGTCTGCTTCCAGATTGCCAGCAAAGATGCGCATGAGCGTTGATTTACCCGCACCATTACGTCCAACCAGCGCAATGCGCTCGCCTGCATAGAGTGAGAGATCAACACCAGTGAATAGAGGCGCACCGCCCAGCGTGAGCTGAACATTGCGAAGAGTGGCAATAGGAGCTTGAGACATGAAACGCGGTATAGCGGGGAGTTGGTTGCACGGGAAGCCCAAATAAGTAGAATGGTTTATTCGGTGAGTATGTTTTCGGAGGGGGGATATATGATTGGCCGCAAACGCAAGCCGACTACAGGAGAAAGACGTACGTTTTTTCTAGGGATGTTTGTACCAACATTTTTCAGCCTGCTTATGGCTATTGTGGGGTTTGCATTTCGGGAAAATCTGGTTGGTTCGTCCTATGGGACTTTTTTTGTTGCTTTTGTGCCGTGTATCGTCATTTTTACGCTCGTCATATATGGGGTGTCTAACCCAACATTTTCTGATAAATGGGCGCTATTATTACTGGCGCTTGATGTTGTTGTATTAATCCTAGTCTTTGCAATTATAAATAGTTCATACGGGATGAATTTCTCTTGTGATGAAACAGAAAATTGTATGAGTCATGATATTTGGGATGGGCTTTATTTCTCAATAGTAACATTCACGACGCTAGGGTATGGAGATTTTCAACCACGTAGCGATTTACGATTATATGCAGCTCTTCAGTCTTTGATGGGCTATACCGTTTTGGGGATAATGGTTACTTTTGGAATGGATATGCTTCGACAGTCGCATATAAAAAATGACCATAAAATCAATGAGTATTGGTCATTTTTGGTTTGGGTGAAATGTTCGAATAGACTTAGTCGGTTGCGACGTTTCAAGAAAGCATTATTGAAAAAAGAAAAGACTAAATCTGTCGATAAGATTTAAACGCCAGCAATCAATGTGAAAATACCCATCATTGCGGCTATGACTGTAGCAGCAGATGCTAATGCGTTTACGGGGTGATTTTTAATAAACTGTGTCATAAATTTCCTCTTGGTCTCAATATATATTATTTTCTTCAAAAGTCAAGATTTTCGAGAGTTTGTGTAGAGACATCTATTGGTTTTCAATTGATGCAAATGCGCTGGCGAGAGAGCGATAATAGGCGAGTTTTTCTTCTTCCACAGCACTGATTGTAATTGCTTTTTCTGCACCTGGTAGCGGCGAGGCTGGGAGGCCTTCATGGGCGATCATCATAACATCATGCCAGATTTGAGTCGGTGCTTCTCCACCAGTGACTTTTTTCATTGGGGTGTCATCATCATTACCCACCCAGACACCGCCAATATAATCTGCGGTAAAGCCAATGAATAAGGCGTCGCGCCAATCCTGACTTGTGCCGGTTTTACCCGCAACATCGCGGTATTCGGGCGGGCCTGATCGTGCCGGAGGCTCACTGCCATCAGCTGGTGGCGGGGGAAGCACTTCTAGCTTTGCAGCCTTACCCGTTCCGCCAATGACAACACGGCTCATCATGCCGACCATTTCGCGGTTTCGGGCATCATTAAAAATCTTCATTGGCTTGATTGGTTTTTGTTCAAACAGGATGTCACCGCGAGAGCTGCGCACTTGTTTAACGATCCAAGGTTTGAAAATTTGTCCACCAGTTGCAAACACACCATAAGCGCGTGTCATGTCCATTAGGGGGACTTCTTCAGACCCAAGTGCGACTGATGGATAAGTTCCTAATTGCGTGGAAACTCCAAAGCGATTTGCGAGGCTAACCACGCTTTCCATGCCGACTTCCTGTGCCAGATTTGCGGCAACAGTGTTGATTGAGTGTGCAAATGCTTCAGACAAAGTGACGGGACCTTTGTAGCCGCCTCCATAGTTTTTGGGTTTCCAGCCATCAATTGATACAGGTTCGTCGCGGCGTACATCATAAGGGTGTAAATCTGTTTCTAAGGCAGCAGCAAAAACGAATGCTTTAAAAGCGGAGCCGGGTTGGCGCATGGCTTGGGTCGCGCGGTTAAACTGACTGTCGGCATAATCGCGTCCGCCAACCATTGCGCGCACACCGCCATCTTTGCTGAGAATGACAATTGCGCCTTGGTCTATGTTTTTGCTCTCACCAACTTCATCTAGTTTCGCATTGAGTATATCTGACGCTTTGGCCTGTAGGTCTAAATCGACTGATAATGTCACAACCAGATCGGGCACGTCTTTTCCGGCCATGAGCTGATGGGCATTTTCTGTGGCGGCATCTAGAAAATATCCCATACGTGGGTCAAAGGCTTCTTCGACCAGAGTGATGGGTTCGTTTTTGGCGCGCTCGCCCATTGTAGGGGTGATGAATGTGTTATTGACCATCCGGCTAATCACAAGGTTACGCCGCTCTATGGCAAGGTCCATATTATTATAAGGCGAATAGCGAGAGGGCGCTTGTGGTAGGCCGGCGATTAAAGCGGCTTCGGCAACTGTGAGGTCTTGTGGTGATTTTGCAAAATAGGTTTGCGCGGCAGCATCTAGTCCATAACTGCGAGAGCCAAGATAGATACGGTTTATATATAGCTCTAGAATTTCTTCTTTAGACAGCATCTGCTCTAAATCGGAAGCAAGGCGTGCTTCTTGGGCTTTGCGGCGCAATGTGCGTTCGGGTGTCAGGAAGAGGTTTTTGACAAGTTGCTGGGTGAGGGTTGATCCACCCTGAACGGTTTCACCCGCACGCCAATTGGCGATTGCGGCCCGTAAAATTGCCCAACGGTCGACGCCTGTGTGCTGATAAAAACGTTGGTCTTCAACAGATAAGAAAGCCTGAATGACATGTGGCGGCAGATCGGCTGGCGCAATGATATTGCCATAACGTGGGCCGCGCACAGCGATTGTAGTGCCTTCTTCATCGACAAATTCAATCGCGGGTTCGCGGTTCATGGACCAAAGCTCGTCTTTAGACGGTAGGCTTGGCATTTGCGCAAACAGAGCATTCCACAATAAAGCGGCCGTTAGAAACAAGGTGATGAAGACAGCAAGCGCGCCAATACCGATCCATTTGAGAAGATCGGAGCGGGACTTGTCTTTTGCCGCTAATTTGTCTGCTCGAAAGCCTGCCATGGGGTTTGTCGGTCCGCGCTTAGTCAAAGATATGATTCTGGTAGTGTGTTAAGGTTTATATCTGGTCAAGATATTTGGCTAACTAAATTTAATTCATGGCGTTTATGTGTATTTGACTGAAAAACGGGGATAGTTTGCAGCTTATCCCAATGGTTTGCCTGTTTTTATCGCGTTTAAACAGGGGATTTGATGGTTTTGCGAACAAGATATCCGACCCAACACTAAGCCCCTCTATATTGGCTACACTGAGATAAAACCCCAAACAATAAGAGCTTGATATGGAGCAATTGGATCATCCCGATTGGCTGCTGCGCGAATATGATTTTCGTGCGGGAATGTCGGTTGAGGATATGGCAGAGCGCTATAGCGTGAGCATTTATACTGTGCGGACATGGTATCAAAAATTTGGTTGGACGCGGGCGCAAACGTCAAAAGACTTATTGAAGGTCAAATTTAAGCGCATTCTCTTTGCGGCTGAAAAAGAGCTGATGCGCGGGGATTTAGACGATTGCAATAAACGGCTGAAAACTATCCTTCAATATCTGAAAATTTATGAAGGCATTGAGCAATTGGAAGGGGCTGGCAGATCAATAAAACAAGCGGGAAAAACAATGCATGACACGCCAACAGACCAAGGAGAAAACAAGCCATCCTTGGAGGATTTACGGGCCGAAATCGAACGCCGCCTTGAGAGGATTACTGGCATCCGAGAAACGAAATGCGCAAAGAGAAGCGATACTCAATTGCCTGAAGACTAGGGATGATGCTGAAACCATCTTTCATGATTGGCAATTATGGGCGCATGAAGGGCAAATACCGCCAGATACTGATTGGCATATTTGGCTTTATATGGGCGGGCGCGGTGCGGGCAAGACGCGCGCAGGTGCGGAATGGATAAGGTCTCAAATTTGGGAGCATGGCAAACAGCGTGTGGCTTTAGTGGGGCCAACGCTTAGCGATGTTCGCGAAGTGATGATTGAAGGGCCTTCAGGACTGCGCAATATTGGACCTGTTGAAGAAAGGCCGATTTATTCTCCTTCAAGGCGGCGGCTGGAATGGCCAAATGGCGCAGAAGGTTTTGTGTTTTCTGCTGAAGATCCAGACAGTTTGCGTGGACCTCAATTTGATGCGGCGTGGGGCGATGAAATAGGCGCTTGGCATCGCGGGCAAACATGTTGGGACATGCTGATGTTTGGATTGCGGCTGGGAGATAATCCACGCATTTGCGCCACCACAACACCAAGGCCAACGCCGCTTATTCGCAAGCTGGTGAAATTAGACAATATTGAGATTACGCGGGCGAGCACATTGGAAAATGCGCACAATTTAGCGCCAAGTTTTCTTGAGGCTGTGCAAGCAAATTATGGCGGCACGCGGCTGGGTCGGCAAGAGATTGACGGCGAGCTGATTGATGATCCCAAAGGGGCTTTATGGCTGCGCTCGCAAATA
>NZ_JBZXVU010000061.1:0-4596 GCF_058892565.1 Hirschia sp.
CCCAGCCTTCGCTGGGGTGACACGGAAAGAAATTGCAACCTATAAATGCCCAAGAGAAGCGTACATATCCAACCAATATGGATTATCGCGTTCAATCATATTGATTTTCCACTGGCGCTGCCACGCTTTGATGTTTTTCTCGCGCTTTATCGCGGTGTGAATGCAGTCATGGTTTTCATACCAAACTAACCGACTCACACTGTATTTTGTCGTAAACTTCGCACCGACACCCTGCTTATGTTCCCAAATACGCCGCGCAAGATTGTTCGTCACGCCCGTATAGAGCGTGCCATGATCTTGAGAGCTCACAATATAAACAGCATACCTCATCGCACCGAACATAAAGAGAACATTTACATTTGACAACGTCTTTTTCGCTCACCAAAATCATGGATATCTCAAAACTTATCCCCGCCCTGCAAAGTCTGGCGCATATTTACATCACCTTCTCATGGTGTGGGCGATGCGCAAATTCGTGTCATGAGCGGGCTGATGCTTTGAGCATTGAGCGAGCATGTGTTGATTGTCAGCTTGAAGATCAAAACATCAGGTAAAGCGCACGCTTCTGGCGGCACGCATACCAAATTCCATTATCTAACAGCGGTCAGACCGTGCGCTTTACAGCCCACCTCCTCACCGACACCAAAAAAGACCGACAAAACTCCCCATAGTGATATGGCGGAGATATTGGCGCATCTAAGCTTTTTAGCCTCATCACCGATTGCATGACACTCCAGCAAATACACCATTGCGCAAGACACGCTTTAGCAAATTCCGCCGCGCGCGCTCTATCTCGCTGCAACAATCCCCATTTACCATTTTTGCAAGCACGTATAATATTTATCCCGAATTTGATGATATTGCCTGCTCTGGGACGCGGCGCAATCTAAACGCCACATCATTCGTGGATGCATATTAAAGGGGATGCATTAATGCGAAATCATACGCATAAACACCGCACACTATTTGGCAAAACAGCAAAATTTGCTTTCACCGCGCTTGCCGCCATCACCCTCTCGCCTGCTGCGATAGCGCAGTCAGCGGTGGATACAATCGAACCGGTTGCTGCTTGCACCCTGTCTGCCGAAGAGCTGAAAGACCCGCATTCCTTCGTCCGCATAGACCAAAAATACGCCGTCATCGCATGGTGGGCGCTACATGGGCGCGACAACCTGCCCAGAATAGTTGAGTGGGTCGGCAATACCCACGCAAGTGAAGTGTGGACAAACTGGACGATCAAAGGAAAAATCAAGAACGGAAAACCGAACCGCTATGGCGTCAAATCCGATGCCAAGGTCTACAAAGCCATGAAGAAATACAAAAAAATCCCGTGGGACCGGATCGACATGTATCCCGCGCCAGACGCTGTCAAAATGATTACCAAGACCTTTGGCGATTGTTTTGGTGAGCGCAGCGCCGCTCTCGACTTTAAGGAGATCGGCCTTGTTCGCGGTGATTTTTCGGCTGATTTCTGCAACGCCGCCGCCGCCATGCCCGAGATCAACGGTTATGGCGTGAAGAGCGAGTACAAGCCGTTTCAATACTGGGCGGCGAACCAGATCAACTATCACAGCGATCAAGCATGCGGTTATGTCCCTGACATGGCGTTTGACTGGGCGCTGGAAAACGACGCCGCCGGCAAGGAGGCTGCCCAGGCGGCGGCAGATGCAGCCCATGAACGCATATTGATGCAACGCGCCAGCGGACGCGCCACGATGGATGCTATGAAAGCCTATAATGAAGGCGCAGCTCAGCGCGCCGCCTATGTCGCAGAAGAGCGCGCTAAACATGCCGCCGAGGAACAAGCCCGCCAAGCCGCTGCTGATGCGGCTTACAACAACATGATCACCAACTCACAAAACCAGATCCCAACACCACCAACCAACAATGAACGGCGTTGTTATGACCAAGGCGATGGTACGGAGAAGTGTTTTTATGACTAGTAAGAAAACAAGAAGAACTACTAGAATCAGCGCCCGCTTAAGGCTAAAGCTCGCCTGTGTCACGCTTGCTGTTGCATGCATACCCCCTGCTGCATCAGCAAAGCACTGTCCGAACGGTTTGGTCCTCGCCAACACATTTGAACATTATTTTGCCAGCGGACCAAATACATGGGGACAGGCCATCCTATATTGGCAGGATTATGGCTCCGCGGCGGTGGAAACACGCACTAAAGTCGTTCGCGCTTTGCTTGAATGCTACGGCAATTATTGCGGCATGGGCAATGGCGACACCACTGCGCACGCCACGCTGAAGAAATATTATCAGGAACTGGCAGCCTTTGAAGGGGGCCGGTCCACGGTGAAGCCGGAGTTTCCGAAGGGGCTTGATGCCCCGCCGCCAGTTATGCTGGCATGGGCTGAAAAACGTTTTGGCTGCACTGCCGGACCAACTAACAATGAACGTCAGGCAGCGCAGCTTGCAACTTATAAAGCAGAACAGGCAGAGAAAGCCCGCATTGCGGCTCTACCGAAAAAGCCTGCAACCCGCGAAGAATTGGTTCTGCGCACGAATATAGTCGACGACTGGGAATTCTATGAAGTCGCGCGCAAAGAAGGCGGGCCGATGTTCTACCGCTGGTGGGATGCCAACAAGAAAATGCGCACCATCCAGGACGCCTATGATATGTGCTATTTCCACAAGCCAACGAGTGTTGAATGCACAGGACCAAAAGCATGGGCAGATCGCATGTCTGGTAAGAAAACCTATTGGGGTAGTGGTCAGGCAAACCAGCCAAATAATGGCACCTACACGGAAAGCTATACCGATAAATACGGCTTCAAGCCACCGCCGCGCACCGCCCCTCCGCCGCCAAGCTCCAACCGCCGCGATTGTTATGACCAAGGCGATGGCACAGAAATCTGTTTCACCGATTAAGCTGGCAGCATCTTCATACCAATAAACAAAAAGCCCGACCATTTCTGATCGGGCTTTTATTATTTTCACATAGCAACGATAAGATTAAAACCCTTGCCCTGGGCGTTCTCTCCACAAAGTGGAATGTTCTTCACCCGAAATTTCTTCCTGAGGCCGGCCATTTGAAAAATAATACACGGCTATAGAACGGCGCATGAGATCAGGTGGACCTACTATTTTTTCCGGCTGCCCATGAAAGGAAAAATCTGTCGTCGAAAAAAGAACCGTGCGATTCATAACGGGCAATATACGCCGCTGACACGAAGTCATTTCACGATCCCACAATTCCAACCAACCCTGATTTTCCTCTTTCCACCCATCATTCAAATAGACCAGCAAATTTAATCGACGATCCAATTTAAAGAAATGATGCTTGTTAAAATCAGCATGGATTGCCAACTTCCCGCCAGAACTGGTGAAATGTAGTCCTCCGCCTAGCATATAAGGATCTGGCATTAGTCCTTGAATGCCAGTCACTGCTGTCAGTGTTTGAAGAAAGTGCGCTTCGTTTAATTGCCGTAGAATTTCTCTTGTATTCGGGCCGTACTCAGTTTTCCATGTTGATGCGTATTTCTGGACAGAATAAGTTCCATCATCATGAGGCTCTACCGAACTTTCAGATGTCGCCGGCCATTCTTCAATTACGTTGCTCAACACGTCGTTTTCAAACAAATTGTCGATTACGAGATGCGGGAAAGGTTGAGCGCTTTGATAATCGGCAGCTAGTCCCGTCAATTTTTCAATGGCACCCGGTGCAAAAACATTGATCTTTTTTGTTTGCTCTTCACTCAAGCCGAACAAACCTTTGATTGCATCAAGGTTGATCATTATCGCTCCTTAATATCTAGCAATAGAAAAAAGCCCGACCTTCTATGATCGGGCTTTTCTTTGTAACTATCTAAGTATCCAAGAAGCTGCGCAATTTACGTGAGCGGCTTGGGTGTTTCAGCTTGCGAAGCGCTTTGGCTTCAATCTGACGAATACGTTCACGTGTCACCGAGAATTGTTGCCCCACTTCTTCCAGTGTGTGGTCAGTATTCATACCGATACCAAAACGCATACGCAGCACACGCTCTTCACGTGGTGTAAGAGACGCTAGAACGCGCGTTGTTGTTTCACGTAAGTTCGACTGAATCGCTGCATCCACAGGAAGCAATGCCATTTTGTCTTCGATGAAGTCACCAAGATTACTATCTTCATCATCACCAATTGGCGTTTCCAGAGAAATCGGCTCTTTTGCGATTTTGAGAACCTTGCGGATTTTCTCAAGCGGAAGACCAAGCTTTTCAGCCAATTCTTCAGGTGTTGGCTCTCGGCCAATCTCGTGAAGCATTTGGCGCTGTGTGCGCACGATTTTATTGATTGTCTCAATCATGTGCACAGGAATACGGATTGTACGGGCCTGATCCGCGATAGAACGCGTAATCGCCTGACGAATCCACCAAGTGGCATAAGTCGAGAATTTGTAACCACGGCGATATTCAAACTTATCAACCGCTTTCATCAAACCGATATTTCCTTCCTGAATAAGATCCAGGAATTGAAGACCACGGTTTGTGTATTTCTTAGCGATAGAGATTACGAGACGAAGGTTTGCTTCCACCATCTCTTTTTTCGCCACGCGAGCTTCACGCTCACCTTTTTGAACCGTCGCAACAATGCGGCGGAAATCTTCAATCG
>NZ_JBZXVU010000062.1:0-4791 GCF_058892565.1 Hirschia sp.
GTTCTGAAGAAACTGCCAATGAGTCGCTTGATACAGGTGCGATTGAGGTCGTCATTAGCGATCTTGAAGTGCAATCTGCAGCAGATGAGCTACCACTTCCTGTTTTTGGGGAGCCAGATTACCCAGAAGAGATTCGTTTAAAGCATCGTTATTTAGATTTGCGTCGCGAGACTTTGCACAAAAACATTATGCTGCGTTCAAATGTGATCACATCTTTACGTGAGCGTATGAAGGCGCAGAACTTTACAGAATACCAAACACCGATTTTGACGGCTTCTAGTCCTGAAGGTGCGCGTGACTTCTTGGTGCCTTCTCGTATGCACCCAAACAAGTTTTATGCGCTTCCGCAGGCTCCGCAACAGTTTAAACAGCTCATGATGGTGTCTGGGTTTGATCGTTATTTCCAAATCGCGCCTTGTTTCCGAGATGAAGATTTGCGTGCTGATCGTTCTTTGGAATTTTATCAGCTCGACATTGAGATGAGCTTTGTAACACAGGAAGATGTATTTGCGTCTATTGAGCCTGTTATGCACGGCGTATTTGAAGAATTTTCTGGCGACAAGACTGTAACGCCAGCTCCATTCCCACGTATTCCTTATCTTGAGGCGATGGCGAAATACGGATCTGACAAACCAGATCTTCGTAACCCAATCGAACTTGGCGACGTAACAGAATTCTTCGTCGATGACAGCAAAACTGGTTTTGGTATTTTTGCTAAAATCATTGCTGGCGGTGGTAAAGTTATTGCCATTCCAGCGCCGAAAGCAGCTGCTGAGAAATCTCGTAAATTCTTCGACGAGATGGACAAATGGGCCAAAAAAGAAATGCAAGCACCTGGACTTGGTTATGCACGTCTTAAAGAGGCAGATGGCGGCGGTATTGATAGCCAAGACCCTGTGCTGAAGAATTTTGAGCCTGCTCACCTTGCTGCAATGCTTGAGCAATTGGGACTTGAAGCAGGAGATGGAATTTTCTTCTCCGCTGGTAAGAAAACAGATGCATACAAACTGGCGGGTGCTGCGCGTCTTAAAGTTGGTGAAGAGCTAGATATTGTAGAAAAAGATATCTTTAAATTCTGCTGGATTGTTGATTTCCCAATGTATGAATGGGACGAAGACAACAAGAAAGTGGACTTCTCGCACAACCCATTCTCTATGCCACAAGGTGGTTTAGAAGTGTTGGAAGCTGCGGATACTGACGAGAAGAAACTCGAAATTCTAGCTTACCAATACGATATTGTTTGTAACGGAACAGAGCTTTCTTCTGGTGCTATTCGTAACCACCGTCCAGACATTATGATCAAAGCCTTTGAACTTGCCGGTTATGGGCCAGAGGTCGTTGAAGAAGAGTTTGGCGGCATGCTGAATGCATTCAGATATGGTGCGCCTCCACACGGCGGAATTGCACCGGGAATTGACCGAATGGTGATGCTATTGGCTGAAGCTGATAATATTCGTGATGTGATTATGTTCCCAATGAATCAACAAGGACAAGACCTATTGCTAGGTGCTCCGTCTGTTGCGGAAAACTCTCAGCTGAGAGAACTTTCGTTGCGCTTGGTGCCAGTAGAAAATAAATAATCAGATTTAAAGCATCAGATTAAGAAGGAAGGGCAGTTGTTTGAAATAACTGCCCTTTTCTATGAATTTATCGTTTGCACATATTGGGGCTTAAGCCTTTGGGAAGCTCCGTAGAAGCGTCGCAATGCGCTGTTGCTAACTGTGCTTGTGTTAGGCCTCTGGCTGTTTTTAGGTAAGCACCTGAAAGTATTGCGCCATCAAGATTTGCGCCTGTAAAATCAGCACCGCCGAACCAACCACCAACAAGCGTTGCATCTTTTAGATTTGCATTCTTTAGATTAGTGCCCTGCATACGCACACCAAATAAATTCGCAACACTTAGGTCAGCTTTAGACAGATTAGCTTTGTCTAAAGTGGCGACTTCAAGGTTGGATTGACGCAGACGCGAACCGCTTAGGTTTTTGCCAGAAAGATCATCCATAGAAAAATCTGCTTGGAATAAATTGCATCCAACGCAGCTAGCAGCACCTTGTTTTACGGTAGCGATCTGGCTCGCGTCCTGTGCGAAAGCAGGAAGACCAATAAAAGTTGTCAGTGCAACAGCAATAAGAGCGCGTTTCATAGTGAGACCTATTTAATCATCAACGACGAGATGGTTATAACACAGCAATAATGAAGCCAGTTTGAATAAATAGGCTTCATTTATGCTGTTTGTACTGTTGCTCCACAAGCATCGCAAATTGCAACACCATCATCCTCTACGAGTGTAAAATGACCGCAATTAGGGCATGCATCACCAAGGTAATCGGGCTGGTCCGCTTGTTGAGATTCTAAATTCACAACAGGTGATTCAGGTTCATTAACTGGGGGCTCTTCTGATAATTCTTGTTCTACCGTTTCATCATCTTTGGTGCGGGAGGATGCAGCATCAAGGAATACAATATTGTCAGGAATTGCACCGCGACTAAACCCTTTGGATATGAGTTGCACAGCTTCTTGAGGAGTAGGTGCATTTCGTGTGGAATCACCTTCACCTTTTCCTAGGCCGTCTGAAGAAAGACCGTCCATTTCAGCAAGGTCTTCTCGATCAAGATAAGACACTGCCAGCTCTCGGAAAATATAGTCTAGAATTGAGGTTGCTGATTTAATTGAATCATTTCCGGTGACTTCACCGGCTGGTTCAAAACGTGTGAAGACGAATGCATCGACAAACTCTTCCAAAGGCACACCATATTGTAGACCGATTGAAATCGCGATGGCAAAATTGTTCATTAAGGAACGAAAAGCCGCGCCTTCTTTATGCATATCAATGAAAATTTCACCAAGGCTTCCATTGTCAAATTCTCCAGTGTGCAAATAGACTTTATGTCCACCCACAGTGGATTTTTGAATATAGCCTTTGCGTCTGTCAGGTAGGCGACGACGCGCTGCATAAGTATTTGGGTCTGTTTTTGTATCAGGTGCCTGAATGTGGATTGGTACTTCTGGCTTGGTAGGAGGGGCAGCGATAGTTTGGCTCTGGACAAAAGCAGGAGGTGTGGATGCTCGTTTTTCTGCTTCTGCCAAGCGTTCCAAAACCGTTGCATTAATGACTGGCTTCGACGGTTCTATCCGTAAACTGAGATCATTTTCGATGGCTGCACTAAAGCAAAGTTGTAAATCCTGCCGGTTGGCCGCAGCAGCTTCTTTGGATGGAACTGTTAGCAAAATAGGCACGTCGAACACTTCTTTTATACTCAAAGCAAATCGAATGCATGCTCCTGCTTTTGCTTGCCGCGCCAAGTAAAATATATGTGCTAGTTCTGAATTTGGATCAGAGACTGCGCGTCGTCGCCCCTCTACAGCAGCGCGACCTTCTTCTATTTCTCTGGCCGATATACCCAATGCTCTGAGTAATGCTTCACCGTCTGTTTCGAATGCTTCGGGAGCTAGTCCCAAGCGTTTCTTGATTGTGTCGTCACCAACCACCCAACGTGAAAAGGCACTGCGCAGCGGTAAGCCGTCTCGTATTGCTTGTTCAACGCGATCTAGTGCTTCATTGGTAAGGCCGCGTTCTGACAAGCGGTTGCGTTCTAGACCATCAATTTGGTCAAGGGATCTCGCTCCTAAAACGCGCAATGCAACATCTTGGCGCTGTCCTTCGGTGGCAGCGCAATTGAGTGCAAGTCCGGCACATTTAGAAAAACGGTTTTCGTCTTCTTCTGTGGTTGAAATCAGAGACTGTACGGGGTCAACACCAATGCTCTCTAAGTTCAGCCATGCCACTGCATCTGGAGATGGCCGTAAGAAAGCAAATTGAATACCGGATTTATCTTTTGCATCGGCGGCTTGATATTCTTTCAATATGACTGCGATTTCAGTAGCGCGGTTTCGACCTTGAAGTGAATCGAACGCCAGGCCTTCTGACATAATCGTAGCTGCTAAGCCGGCTACTATAATGATTAGGCCAGGAAAGGTTGATTTTAGATCGACAAGATCTGATCTGAGAGTTTCTTCTGCAAATGTTTTATCGTCAAAATAAGCACCCAGATTTAGAATCAAGGTAGGAGATTTTGCGTTGGGGGCTGTTTTGGACAAATGATTGACTTGAAGCCCAATCCTTAAACCAGCTAACCGGTTTGATGCATCGGCTAATTTTTCGGCTGACGCATCTGACCAATTTGTTAGTCCTAGATGTACTGTGCCTGTATCTCTGGCGGCGGCTGCCTGTTTTCTTAGGGCTGTTGCAGCAGCTCGCGGTCCGCCAGGGGTAGATAACGCGATTTCAAGAAGATCTGCATCTGCGCCGCAACGAAGCGCATCGGTGAGTGCATCCGCTGTTGGCAGGCCGTCATCGTCTGTATCAATACTTAGACCTTCCAAGGCGTCGGCTAAAGAAGCAAATCCCTGTGCAGTTGCTGCGCGTGCAGCGGCTACTGTCGCTGCTTCTGCAATGGCCATTTCAGCACCACCGGATGAAATTGGGGCAGGGCTGACGCTACCGATTGCCGCACCGAGTGGTAGAAGTGGAGAGATTCGGCCTTTAGACAATGCGTTTGTGATGGTCGACTTTGCATTAGATTCGCAGTCTAGAGTGGCTAGACCATTAAGGTAATCTGTTGCTTCAGCTGAATTCATAGAGGCTGATCTATCTGTTTTTAACCAGATTTCTCCAGCAGCCATGAGGGGGGCTAGTAACTGAGTCGGCTGTTTTGTCCTGCGTTGCGCCATAAATCATCTCCCTGAATATAGTGAATGTGCGCAAATCGCTTCAATAGTGCAATATATGTTG
>NZ_JBZXVU010000063.1:0-10330 GCF_058892565.1 Hirschia sp.
TCATTGGCAGTTTCTTCAGAACGTGCGACCACATTACCTGTAATAGACACGACACTTTCGACACGAATTCGTTCTAAAGTGGCAAAATGCGCATTATCTGGCTGAACTACGCATTGCGTCAGACCATAATGATCGCGTAAGTCTATAAATAACAGACCTCCATGGTCGCGCTTACGATGAACCCAACCGCTAATGCGTACGGTTTCACCTACATGTTCGGATCTTAGTTGGCCGCATGTGTGCGTACGGTAAGCGTGCATTTTTTGGAGTCTCCGTTGAGAAAGTTTGGCGGACAAGCACACCGTTACGGCCTGCTTGTCAAGCGATAGCGTTTAGGAAGGAGCTGGTGTGCCATCTAACACCCGCGATGAATTGAAACTAGTAGCAGACACTGACGAGCTAATCAAAGCCTGTGAGGAGCTGAAAAAGGGCGAATTTATCGCCGTAGATACTGAATTTCACAGAGAATCGACCTTTTGGCCGAAACTTTGTCTCATTCAGGCAGCAACTCTAGAGTTTGATTGTCTTATAGATCCGCTCTCACCAAATATTGATTTAGCTCCATTTCTAGATTTAATGGCTGATACGTCACGTGTGAAAGTTTTTCATGCTGCCCGTCAAGACATGGAAATTTTCACAAAACTAATCGGAACACCACCCGCACCTATTTTTGATTCGCAAGTAGCGGCTATGGCGTGCGGTCTTGGCGATTCTGTATCCTATGAAAATCTTGTCTCTCAGCTTTTAAAAGCCCGTGTTGATAAATCTTCTCAATTTACAGATTGGCAACGCCGTCCGTTGACTGAAAAGCAGCTAGACTATGCGCGCGGTGATGTAACCCATCTTCGCCACTGTTACGTCAAGCTGAAAGCAAAATTGGAAAAACTGGGCCGCATGGGCTGGATTGAAGAAGAAACAGAAATTCTCGTCAACCCTGACACCTATGACACCAATCCTAAAAACGCGTGGAAACGAATGAAAATCCGTAAACCACGCAAAGATTATTTGGCATTAATCGCTTCAGTTTCCGAGTGGCGCGAAAAATTAGCTCAAGAGCTAGACAAACCACGTTCGCGTATCCTGAAGGACGATGCTGTGCAGGAAATAGCGCAACAAAAGCCAATTGATGTAAATGCCATGGAAAGACTACGCGCAGTGCCCAAAGGGTTTGCAAAATCAAAACATGGCCAAACGCTTCTTGAAGCGATCAATGCAGCTATTGCTGATCCTGATGCCTACGCACCTGAAATTCCTAAACGTGCGACAAATACCCAACCACCTGGCGCAGTGGGAGACCTTCTCAAAGTCTTGCTTAAACATGTTTCCGAAGAAGCGGATGTAGCCCCTCGTCTGATAGCAAATGCTGCGGATATTGAGCGCATTGCTTGTGATGTTGAACCAGATGTTCAGGCTATGCGGGGTTGGCGACGCGAAGTATTTGGAAATCTTGCTATCAAGTTGAAACAAGGCAAAATAGCCATCGCCATATCTGATACAGGCGTGAAAGTGTTCGACGTTTAAACCAAAGATCTCAGGATTTAATATTCCCAAAATCCTCCTCGAACTTCGTTTTGAGGAGGGCTTTAATATATGCTCAATCTAACCACTTCATCACAATATGAAAACTAGATTACAGATTTTGTCTTATTTGGCAGACCTCATTCTTTAATTTTTCCCAATATTCTAAAGGGTAGCGTCGCATACCTTTAAGCCAGATTTGTCGATCAAATCTGTGTTTGCGCAAGATAATTTGAGTCAAATCTTCACTTTTTAAAGGACACCACTCCCCAGCAACAGACCAAATATTTAGCCTCATTGCCGGATAAACTTCATTCCAAAAAATCTGTTCCAGCTCTTTGAGTGAATAATCAGTCTTAGCACATGTTTGGGCAGCGGATAATAAATAGTCGGCTTCCACATCAGCATCAAGAAACAATACATGCATGGCTACCCATGCTATTTGCCGTTTCTCAAGATCTGCTTCTGGTGGCAACATGATAGCCCCTTGCTTGCTCCTGACTATAGCTCAGCGGCAACACCTGAAAAACTCAACCGCGGTTCCATTCCCATAATGACCGCTGCCTGCCCTAGTCGTTTGCGGACCATTTCAGACATCAAATTTTTCATTTTTTCATCAACATCCAAATTAATACTGCCATCTCTGATTTCCAATCGTGAATACTTAAGAAGATCAGCAGAGCGACCAGAGAAATGCGCACCAAGCCGCATAAGTGCCCCTAAGCCACGCGCTTTACCTGACATGTCTCCATCTAAAAGCGTAGCCGACAGAGTGTGCTGAAAATTACGCTGATATCTGCATGCAATTGCCAAAGCCACAGCTGCTCTTTCTTCATGGGTCCACCCTGAAAGCGGCGCGGTTATCATCTGTTCAAATGCCATATCAGCTCTGTAATCTGGATGCATTCTAGACCCTACATCTGCAGCCAAACAAGCAGCTTCAGACAAACGTTCAGGCAGCATATGCCTTGCTGCTTGTTTCAACCAAAGACCCAATGCAGCCCCAAAATCCCAATTTGACGGCGTCTCAGCAATCATGGCCTGCATACCTGATAGAAGCGGATCTTGTCTCTGCAATCCCTTATCCATCTGCTCAAATACAAGTCCTTCTCGAACCCCGTATGAACTTGTGACCACTTTGGAGAATTTACCTGCTCTCAATACACCATTCAAAACAGCCGCAGCAGCTGGCAAAGTCTTAGCTCTTTTCGACGACACATTATGCATCATAGCGAGTAGTTTTTTATCCGGTGCCTGCAGCTTTTCGGTCAAATCAAGTAATTGATCCGCATCAATTTCATAGGATTGCAAAATAATCAGCGGATAATCATTCAATTCCATATGCATGCGCGCAATTGCACGCCATGCACCGCCAACCATATATAAGGTATCTCTGGATGAGGATAATTCAACAGCCCCTTCCAATTCAGTATCTATCCGTTTTCTAAGCTTCTTCGACAGTGTCACAAAATTCACCGGATCAGGTGTTTCGTGTTCCATTTCACGCAGCCATTCAGGTGGGAGCAAAGCTAATGGCCCTAACGGATATGTAGTTCCTCCAGTATAATAGCCATCATTTATAACAGACAGTTCAAGACTAGATCCGCCTAAATCACCGCTAACACCATCCGCAATTGGCTGCTGCGCAATCACACCAGTCGCAGCCAGCCTTGCCTCATCAATACCTGACATGACCCGAATATTCAGCCCAATTTCATTGCGAACTTGTGCACAAAATGCTGGGCCATCTATCGCTTCACGGACAGCAGCAGTTGCAAAAGGTAACTCTTCATCAACGCCTTGAACTTGCATTAAGGTTTTAAATCTTGCCAATACTGACAATGCAGCTTCAACGCCTTGCGGATTCAGATACCCAGATTCTGTAAGTCCACGCCCAAGGCCAGCTAACACTTTTTCATTGAAACGTGCTTGGATCGCTCTGCCGACGACGTCATAAATGACAAGCCGAACAGAATTCGATCCAATATCAATAACCCCAACCCGACGTGCTTTCGCAGTGAATTTCAATTGCGAATTTTTCTGCAATACGTCGGCGATTCCCATACGATTGTCGCTTTATCCTAAAGGTTTCAATTTTGGTGGCGGCGCATATTCTAAAGCACTACCACGCCCGGAGAGACTTTGGTTTTCCATAAAGTATTCATGCACATTGAAATGATCTTCGCTTAATTCAGCATCATCAAGCGTATCAATTACACGTATAAAATGTCCATCTGATTGAAGTGCCCAACTCTGCATACGATCATTCAAGTTAGCGACCATTATTTGATCAAGAATCTGACGGTGAACAGTAGGATTTTCAATCAGTGTCATTGCTTCGACACGGCGATCTAGATTACGCGGCATCCAGTCGGCAGATGTGATATAAATTTTAGCTTCAGGCGACGGTAGACCATGTCCATTTCCAAAACACACAATGCGTGAGTGCTCTAAAAAGCGACCAACAATCGATTTTACCTCAATTGAATCGGACAACCCAGGAACACCCGGTCTCAAACAACAAATCCCACGGATAACCAGCTCTATTGTGACACCGGCCTGACTTGCTTCATACAATTTATCGATAATTTGTGGATCAACGAGTGAGTTCATTTTAGCCCAAATTGCTGCCAAACGTCCTGCTTTGGCATGCTGAATTTCCGCTTCAATGTGATTGAGCATCTCAGTCTTCATATTTAGAGGAGACATGAAGATTTTTTCAAGATGATCAGGTTCAGCATTTCCCGTCACATAGTTAAACAAACGTCCTGCATCACGCCCGTACGCTGGAGACGCTGTAAACAATGATAAATCGGTATAAATACGTGCCGTAATCGGGTGATAATTGCCGGTACCAAAATGTGTATATGAACGAAGTTCACCATTCTCACGGCGCACGACCAAACTAACTTTGGCGTGAGTTTTATATTCCACAAATCCATAAACAACCTGCACACCGGCACGCTCAAGATCACGCGCCCAACGCATATTCGCTTCTTCATCAAAACGCGCTTTGATTTCCACCAATGCGGTGACGTTTTTTCCATCTTCTGCGGCTTCAATAAGTGCAGCGATGATGGGGCTGTCTTTTGATGTACGATAAAGTGTCTGCTTAATAGCCACTACATCAGGATCGGCCGCCGCTTGACGAATAAATCCAGCAACAACATCAAAACTTTCATATGGATGATGAACGAGAATATCTTTCTCGCGAATTGCCGCAAAAAAATCACCATTGTGCTCACGAATTCGTTCAGGAAAACGCGGCTCATATGGCTTGAAAAGTAATTCAGGGCGACGATTGTCAATGATATCGCCCAGTTGTGCGATTCCCATAATACCGTCCACCTCGACGACATCTTGCTCTTCAGCTTCAATTTCTTTGATCAAGAATTTTTTCAACGCCTCAGGAGCCTTGGCATTGATTTTCATGCGAACAATACGGCCACGACGACGACGTTTTAACAGTATTTCAAATTCGCGAATAAGGTCTTCAGCCTCTTCCTCAACCTCGATATCGCTATCACGTACAATTCTGAAAACACACCGTGCTTTTTCTTCGCAATCCCGAAACAACATGTCCAAGAAATGAGGTATTGTATTTTCTAGCGAAATAAAACGCCGCAATGGTGTGCCGTCAGCGCGTATTTGCTCTGGCAATTCAATAAAGCGATCAACTTGCGTAGGAATAGGAACCAAAGCCTGAAAAGGTGTTGTTTCTCCTTTTTTGAGCAATGTAAAACCAACAGCAAAACCAAGATTTGGAATAAATGGAAATGGGTGAGCTGGATCAATAGCTAAGGGTGTAAGAAGTGGAAAAACTTTATCTGTAAATATTTGTTTTAATGCGCCACGTTCATCGGCTTGCAGTTCATCATGATCGATTATCTCTATACCTGTCTCACGCATTTCTTTGCTGATAGACCGATAAAGACGCTGTTGCTCATTCATCAACGCACTTGTGCGTTCATTTATTCGCATCATTTGTTCACTTGGTGTCAAACCATCAAGGCTCGTTTTCGTTACACCAGCCCGCATGTATTCACGCAAACCAGCGACACGCACCATAAAAAATTCATCTAAATTATTGGCAGAAATAGAAAGGAAGCGAAGTCTTTCTAAAAGCGGGTGACGTATATTCTCGGCTTCTTCCAACACGCGTGTATTAAAATTCAACCAAGATAATTCGCGATTAAAAAAGCGCTGAGGAGACTCTTTTAGTTCCTCACAAACATCATTGGAAATTTCAGACACTTCATTTTTTGAGACTGACTGTGAAGCTTTCTTACGTCTAACAGGTTTACGAATTTCCGTTGGAACCGTCATTTGCTTTTCGCCTATCAATAATAATTTCTATTCAAAATTCGTACTATGCTCTAAGGCAGCGATAGCCTTTCGAGCGGTTGTTCTATTTAGAGCTTTGCCAGCGGCAACCAACTCCAGTTTTTCAACAATTTCATCAATCACAAGATATGTTCTAGCCAAACGCTGAACCAAATAATCAGCGGTTTCATCTGGCAACTTCATAAACTTCGATTTGCACGCAGAAACAAGCCGAATCTTCAACGTCTCTTCATCTATTGCACCAAATTTCACAACAGGAAGAGCAGAAAGGCGGGACTGCAAGTCCAATGGCTTCATATTCCAGCTAGAAGGGTCTGTGGATCCCGAAAGGAGCAGAAATGCACCGCGACTTTTACACAAATTCATGGCAGCTAGAAGCGAGCCGCCATTCGAACATGAATCAGCGTTATCCACGACGAGCGCTTTCACCGACAAACCGGAAATCTCATCAATTTCTGCCGCAGATAAATCAACACCTGTGACATAGGCTGCGCCCGTGTCTTGCGCCCAATTGCGCAACATCCGTGTTTTTCCCGAACCAGCACTTCCAATTAGGCACATCTGACGTTCGGGCCAATATTCCCATCGAGACAAAGCAAGTCTCGCATCTTCAGAAGCAGGCGTCGCAATTAGCGGCTCTAAATCAGCGTCTAGCTTCGGAAAATCCAAAACCAATTGTTTTGATTTTTGACCTCCGACAAATTGATCAGAGTTTGGCTTGTTTGTCGGCATCAGTACGCAACAGGCTCCAGTGACCATCCATTTTGTTCTGAAGACAAGATAACCCCGCCTGTTCTCAATTCGGCGGCTAACTGATCTGGACGGCCAGCATAAGAAAAGGACACATCGGCACCACGCACGGAAACCTTTTCAACCAGTACATTTTTAATCAAGCGAGAATTTTTTAGGGCCTTCTGAATACTCACCCACCCTTGTTGAGACGAATACCTTGCAACAGCAGATACTGATGTTTCGCCAGTTACTCGAACTATGTTTTGAGTTTTCCAGACATCTTCAAGATAGCCAATGCTACCCGCCTTCGCTTCTTCTAAAGTTAGAAATGGACCAGCTGTTCCTAATGGCATACGGCTCGAATATTCTTGTCGTAGGTCATAGAGACTCACAAAATAATTCAGTCCGACCTGCTTAACGCGTGCGACTACACCACGCTGCGCAGATACATTATAAGCATCGGACGCGATATCTTCCCAATTTACATCATTGAGGTAAATTGCCTCTGAAACAACGAAAGGCGCTAGGACGTTTGCATCTGAGCCATTCTCCCAAACGCTTGCCCACTCATCTGGATTTACGCCGCCATCAACCTCAGGAACCATCAAAGCGAGCGATGCCTGACTATCAACGAAGGGCATGTCATAGACGCGGAGGAATGCTTTTACCGCTCGCTCATCAAATTTTACGGCAAGTAAACCTAGATAGCGTGTCGCTGATTGCTTTTCATCTTGAACATCAACAGCAGCAACCAAACGCGCAGCAATACTGCTGTTAATGTAGAGCGCCTTTGCATTCGCGCGATCTTCTGCTGTGGTGATGCGTTGAAGCAATCGATTAGCTCCGATTACACGAGCCTGATCAAACGCTGTTGCACGCGCTTGTATAGAATTTTCAGCCGTTACATCGACGGCAATACCCTTTACGAGATACACATCTGCAAAACTAGCACCTGTAGCGAGCCAAAGCATCGACACAGCAGCAACAACATAGCGAACAAAACGATTCATGATGAACCTGATAACAGCCAAATGTGCCAGTTCAAAGACGTTTCACCATTTCTCAGGGCGAAAAACGCATTGATTTTCGCCGATGAATAGCAAAACCTCACGAAAACTTCGTTTCCACCACTGGCGAAGCCTTTCAGCTCATGTTAATTGCGCGACCCATGACAACACATGACAAAACCCCGCTCACCTATAAAGCCGCTGGCGTCGATATTGATGCTGGTGATGCACTCATAGATAAAATCAAACCTCTTGCTGCGATGACTCGTCGAGCTGGCGCAAATGCTGACCTTGGCGGATTTGGCGGTGTTTTTGATCCCAAAGCTGCGGGTTTTGAAGATCCTGTATTGGTTTCTGGAACAGATGGTGTCGGAACGAAGCTGAAACTGGCTTTTGAGACAAATAAGCATGACACGATCGGGATCGACCTTGTTGCTATGTGCGTCAATGATGTGCTTGCCCAAGGTGCTGAACCACTGTTTTTCCTAGATTATTTTGCGACTGGGCATTTAGAAACAGGCGTAGCTGAACAAGTTGTGACTGGCATAGCCAATGGTTGCAAGGAGTCTGGTTGTGCACTGATTGGCGGTGAAACAGCTGAAATGCCGGGCATGTATCAGGATGGACATTACGACCTTGCAGGCTTCGTTGTGGGTGCTGCAGAACGTGGATCTTTATTGCCTGATACTGATTCAATGCAAGCTGGGGACGTGCTAATTGCGATAGCTTCTTCAGGCCCGCACTCTAATGGATACTCGCTTGTGCGCAGTGTGGTGGAGCGTTCTGGTCTGTCTTTGACTGATTCTTCGCCGTTTAGTGATGGAAGTCTGGGTGAAGCGCTTTTGACGCCGACGAAATTATATGTATCTGCGCTAAAGCCGATTTTAAAAGATAGATTAATCAAAGGATTAGCACACATAACAGGTGGTGGGATCACAGAAAACACACCACGTATGCTGCCTAAAACACTGGTGCCGGCTATTGATTTTGACAAGATTCAAGTTCTTCCCGTTTTTGAATGGATGCAAGAAGTTGGTGCCATTGATACCGAAGAAATGCGCCGCACGTTCAACATGGGTGTGGGAATGATTGCGGCTGTGTCCCAAGAAAATGTGCAAACAGTGCTAGATCGCTTAAACAATGCTGGTGAAACAGCGTATATTATTGGTGAGCTTGCTGACGCATGAATGATGTCTCCGATTTAGTGGATGAAATCGCTATAGAAGAAGCTGTTGATCCCAAACGCATTGCAATTTTTATCTCTGGCACCGGCTCAAATATGGAAGCTTTGCTTGATGCATGTGAGGAAGATGGCTATCCAGCATTGCCGGTTTTAGTGCTTGCTAATAAAGCCTCCGCTGGTGGCATTGAAAAAGCAAAAGCGCGCGGCATTGCGACAGCCATTGTCGACCATAAAACTTTTGGTAAAGACCGCGAAGCTTTCGAGCGCGCCATTCAGGCTGAGCTTGAAAAGCATAATGTGGAATTTATCGCGCTTGCTGGTTTCATGCGTGTATTGACCCCTTGGTTTATTGAAAAATGGGAAGGGAAAATGATCAATATTCACCCTTCTCTTTTGCCCAGCTTTCCCGGACTACACACACACCAACGCGCCATTGATGCCAAATGCCGCCTTGCTGGGTGTAGCGTGCATTTTGTGACGGCTGGCGTGGATGAAGGCCCGATTATAGGTCAGGCCGCTGTGCCAATTTTTCCAGATGACACGGCCGAAACCTTAGCAAGCCGCATTCTTATCACCGAACACAAATTATACCCTGCTTGTCTTGAGGCTGTTTTGCTGGGTGAAGATCAAACATCTTATGTGCAGATGAATGATGATCCAGACGCGCCCTTTATTATCTCTGCGCCGTAAAGGGGCTTAAAGCGGGCTCTGTTTTAGACGGATAGATCGGCATTTTGCGATAGCTGGATTTTCTTGATTTTTGTTGCGGTTGAGTCGCACGGCGTTTGGCTAAATATCCCCATGCAAAAACATGAGATATCACCAGCAAGCATAATTCTTCTGTTGGATTGACTGTGCTTAAAATAATAATGGCACCATAGGCCAAAAACGAAACCAGCACAGGGATTAATAAAGGTGTATCCGCCGCCATTTTTTTGCGCAGGAAGGCCACAACGCACACAGAAATCAAAATCATAAATGGCAGCAATATGCCCAAGCTGATGAGAGCTGAATATTTAAACAGGCTTGCAATGCTTAGCGTGGGCAATGTCATTTATGGGCTCCTATGTCATCAGGTGATGTTGCATTTTCCTTAGATTGGGGATGTTCTCACCTATTGTACAACTGATAGTCTTTCCATTTGGTTCCCAAAAACCTGTGATTGCTTAAAAGAGGTGCACAAAAATCTGCATCAAGCCTTCGGCCACTGCAGTTAGAGATATATTTCACTGATAAAAGGCGGTAAGGCGCACTTTCAGACAGCAATTATAGTGCTGATCTTATAGATCAGCGTTTAAGCCGCCCGAAGGCGCGCCTCACATGATGGTTTTAGCCTATCGCAAAGCTGCTGAAGAGGTGGGCAATGCCCCCAAGACTTGATCAATGCGACACATGCATTGACCTATCTCCCTTCAGCCCTGCCACCTAATCCGCGTGACCGTCATCGCAAACCGGTTTGAACAAGCCCATCATTCCAACATCACCCATCGGTCGCGAGCCGCCCGAGATATTGGATGCGCTTATTATGAAAAGGTTTGTCTGGGGT
>NZ_JBZXVU010000064.1:0-128 GCF_058892565.1 Hirschia sp.
CCATCCTTGATGTGGATGTTGATGCAAGCGTTGAAGCGCTTGGCGAAGAGTTAGAGGCTGCACTTGATGTTGTGATCGGCGAAGAGGCTGGTGATGATGTTGAGGTTGTGGCTGAAGAAGTTGTCGAA
>NZ_JBZXVU010000064.1:283-477 GCF_058892565.1 Hirschia sp.
CCATCAGATCCAGATGCATCCGATGAAGATCTGACAGTGGATGGCGATGTTGACCTAGCAGGTCAGGACATTGTTGACCTTGATGTCGATGTTAATCTTGATCCTGTCGAAGCTATTGTTGGCGATGTCGACATTGATGTGGATGCGGTTGCAGAAGTTCTTTCTGATGATGCCATCCTTGATGTGGATGTTGA
>NZ_JBZXVU010000065.1:0-803 GCF_058892565.1 Hirschia sp.
AGTAATGAAACGCTCAGAAACGCCATTCCATTACGTAGCATTTTTGTCAGACGAGTTTTGATCATTCAAATGAAATCCATGATAAACGAGGCGCAATTGCGGCAAAATTTGAACTTCTTATCCTTAATCTAGCAGATTAATTCTAAGCTAGAACCATTTGAAATGTTTGAAAATAAAAAAACACCGCCCTGATTTCTCAGAACGGTGTTTGATTTTTAAATATTCGTAAAAGACCTAGTCTTCCATGGCCATTGCAGCTTCAGCTTCAACACGCTCACGATCAGCCTTACCTTTGGCTTCAACATCACGATCAACAAGCTCGATAACCGCCATTGGAGCATTATCACCATAACGGTAACCTGCTTTAAGAACGCGTGTGTAACCACCTTCGCGGTCTTTGTAGCGGTCTGCAAGAACGTCAAATAGTTTTTGAACCATCTCTTTGTCACGCATTTTTGAAATAGCTTGACGACGGGCTGCAAGGTCACCCTTTTTACCCAAAGTAACTAGCTTATCTACAAAAGAACGTAATTCTTTTGCTTTTGGAAGCGTAGTTGAGATCTGCTCGTGTTGCACAAGAGACGCAGCCATGTTTGCGAACATGGCCTTACGGTGCTCCGACGTGCGGTTTAGCTTGCGGTGCGCAATTCCGTGACGCATGGCTTCTATTACGGCCCTAAGGACCGCTCCTCTATCTAATCTTCGTATTTCTTAGCTAAGTCTTCGATATTCTCTGGTGGCCACGATGGTACATCCATACCAAGGTGCAGCCCCATAGTCGCGAGGACCTCTTTAATTTCGTT